>CAZTTM010000041.1:0-7563 GCA_964616035.1 uncultured Muribaculaceae bacterium | reverse complement strand
ATCTTTTTGTTCAACTAAGGATTGAATCTTAGCTCTATCATTTTCTGTAAGATGATGGTATTGTTTTTGTTTTGCTTTTGTAGTATTATTTATACAAGACATGTGAATCTTCCTTTCTTTTTCAGCAAAAAGATATTATAGACTATTCACGTGTCTTTTTCAAATTTATTTGTTGCACTTCATATTTAAATTAACATAAGATGGTGGTATTGCTTTTTAAGTCTAGTTGTATTATAATTTACCTAGTATTTGGTGGTGGTAAAATGATAAAATATATAGTGGAGTTTATAATAGTCTTTGTTGTTTTATTTATATTTAATTATTTTTTAATTAATTTTAAAGAAAGAAAAAAGAAAAAAGCAGGTAAAAAGGAAGTAAGTAGTAGTTTATATTATTTAGTTTTAATATATGGTATTAATATTAATAAAGTTAATTATCATCATTTTATTATTATTAGTTCTTTAGTAAATAGTTTTATAATTAGTAGTGTTTATATGATACTTACATATTTAGTAAATAGTTTAATATTAAAGATAGTGTTAGGTATTATCTTATTAGGACTTATGATTATTATATGTTATGGTATATTAGGTAATTATTATTTGAAGAAGGAGAGTAAGTAAGATGTATAAGTTTAATGAAATTGAAAAGAAATGGCAAAAATATTGGGAAGAAAATGAAACTTTTAAAACAGATATCTATGATTTTAGTAAGCCAAAGTTTTATGCTCTAGATATGTTTCCTTATCCTTCTGGAGTAGGATTACATGCTGGACATCCTGAAGGTTATACTGCTACAGATATTGTTGCTCGTATGAAAAGAATGCAAGGATATAATGTTTTACATCCAATGGGATGGGATGCTTTTGGTTTACCAGCAGAACAATATGCAATTAATACTGGTAATCATCCTAATATTTTTACGGCTAAAAATATTGAGACATTTAAAGGTCAATTAAAATCACTAGGGTTTTCTTATGATTGGAGTAGAGAGTTATCTACAAGTGATCCTAAGTTCTATAAATGGACACAATGGATATTTAAAAATCTTTATTTAGATGGTCATGCAAAGTATATAGATATGCCTGTTAATTGGTGTGAAGAGTTAGGAACTGTTTTATCAAATGATGAAGTAATAGATGGTAAAAGTGAACGTGGTGGTTATCCTGTTGTTAGAAAGAATATGAAACAGTGGGTATTAGATATTCCTAAATATGCTGATAAATTATTAGAGGGTTTAGATTTAGTTGACTTTCCAGAATCTACTAAAGAGATTCAAAGAAATTGGATTGGTAAATCAACTGGAGCATTAGTTAATTTTAAAGTAGCAGATAGTGAATATGATTTTACTGTATTTACTACAAGATGTGATACTTTATTTGGCGCTACTTATTGTGTTTTAGCACCTGAACATGAAATAGTTAATAAAATTACTACTAAAGAGTATTATGATATAGTATATAAATATCAAGAAGATTGTTCTAAGAAATCTGAATTAGAAAGAACAGAATTAAATAAAGAAAAAACTGGAGTATTTACTGGTAGTTATGCTATTAATCCAGTTAATAATAAAAAAATACCTATATGGATATCTGATTATGTATTATCTAGTTATGGTACTGGTGCAATTATGGCTGTTCCTGCTCATGATGAAAGAGATTATGCATTTGCAAGAAAGTTTAGCTTAGAAATAATTCCTGTTTTAGCAGGTGGTGATATTTCTAAAGGGGCTTATACTGGTGATGGAGTACATATTAATTCTGGTTTCTTAGATGGTTTATCTAAAGAAGATGCTATTAATAAGATGATTGCTTACTTAGAAGAAAATAAAATCGGTAGTAAAAAGATTAATTATCGTTTAAGAGAATGGATTTTTGCTCGTCAAAGATATTGGGGAGAACCAGTACCTATTGTTCATATGGAAGATGGGACAATGAAGGTATTGGAGGATTCAGAACTTCCCCTTGTTTTACCAGAAATGGATGACTATAGAGGAAAGAATGGTAAAGCACCACTTGAGAATGCTACTGATTGGAAGAATGTTATGATAGATGGTAAAAAAGGCGTTCGTGAAACATCAACAATGCCGGGTAGTGCTGGATCAAGTTGGTATTATTTAAGATATATTGATCCACATAATGATAATTCTTTTGCTGATTATGATTTATTAAAGCATTGGATGCCTGTTGATTTATATGTTGGTGGGCCAGAACATGCTGTGGGACATTTATTATATTCTAGATATTGGAATAATTATTTATATGATAAAGGTCTAGTACCTACTAAAGAACCATATAAGAAATTAGTTCATCAAGGTATGATATTAGGCTCTAATGGTATTAAAATGGGAAAAAGATTTCCTGAATATGTGGTTAATCCTTCTGATGTAGTTAAATCACATGGTGCGGATGCATTACGTTTATATGAAATGTTTATGGGGCCTCTTGAAGCAGATAAACCATGGAGTAATCAAGGATTAGATGGGGCTAAAAAATTCTTAGATCGTGTATATCGTATTTTTGAAGAAGGTAAAGTAGTAGAAGAAGATACTCCTAACTTGGAGAAGATATATCATCAAACTGTTAAGAAAGTATCTAATGATTATGAGTCAATGAATTTTAATACGGCAATTAGTCAAATGATGATATTTATAAATGCAGTATATAAAGAAGATAAAATATCTAAAGAGTATGCAAGTGGTTTTATAAAATTATTAAATCCTATAGCACCACATATAACTGAAGAAATATGGCATACTTTCTTAGGACATTCTAATACTATTGCTAATGAAAAATGGCCTAGTTATGATGAGATGAAAACAACTGAAGATATGTATACAATGGTAGTACAAGTAAATGGTAAACTTAGAGGTAAAATAGATGTTTCAAGTGATACTTCTAAAGAAGAGATGGAAAAACTTGCAAAGAGTATTCCTAATGTAATTAATTTTATTGATGGTAAGGAAATACTTAAAGTAATTACTGTTCCAAAAAAATTAGTTAATATTGTGGTTAAATAAACTTTTTTGTCTAGTTTGTGTAAACTATATTGTAATTATTTTTAAAATAGAGTAATCTAATAGTAGATAAAAGAGGGAGTGTGATATCATGATATACCCATCAATTGATAAATTACTTACAATCGTACCATCAAAGTATGCTTTAGTTTATATAGCTGCTAACAGAAGTAAAGAAATAACTAAGACAAAGTACTGTCAAATGAATAAGAATGAGTATAAGTCAGTTAAACCGATTGGAATGGCTTTAGAAGAAGTTTATAATAATTTAATTCATGTAAAAATGGATAGATAATTCTATTCATTTTTTTCATATAAAACTATTTACTTTTTAATAAAATACTATATAATTATATATGTAGTGCCAGTCTGGCGGAATGGTAGACGCGATAGACTCAAAATCTATTATCAGCAATGGTGTGAGGGTTCAAGTCCCTTGACTGGTACCATATATTGTTAATAAAAATAAGACCTTTTATTATTGAATTGGTCTTATTTTTCTTTCTTTAATATGTTTTGCAACAATAGTAATATCTTCATGACTTTCGTCATAGCAATTATTTATTAAGTTTAAGTTTTGCTTAATTATCTCAAGTGATTTTTCAGTAATAAACTTAAAGTAATCTTCTTTATAAGGACATTCTAAAAAGTTATTTGTTGTTATAAAACTATTTAGAGTCCTACATGATATATTATTATCTATTATTTCATAACTAGTAATTGGATATAAAGTTGCTTTTATATTTGCTGTTGTACATGTGGCATTTATGGGGCTTTTTATTGCAAACATTACTAAGTTTGTAGCATCATAGATATAGAAGTATTCATTTTCTTTTGTTAAAGTGAAGACATGATTACCATTTTTGGAATGTTTTGCTGTAAATAATGATGTTAAAGTAAATTTTTCTTTTATTTTGGGGATATCTCTTTCTATTGGAGGAATATATGTAGGTGTAATTTTATGCTGTTTTATTCCTGCTTCTATTGGGGTTGCTTCAATTCCACATAAGTTTAAATAGTCTGCTAGCATAATACTATGATTTAGACATACTCCCCATCCATCCATAATAGTAAAAGGATATATATGATATTGTAGAAGAGCATTATCATTTTTATATATATTATGTTTATTTTTAGAGAAATATCCTTTCCATAAGAGATAAGAAAATAGAGTAGAAAGTTCTATTGGATTAATTAATAATAGTTTATCTGCTAGATTTTTATAGTTTGTTAATATAGATAAATAGTTGGGATATACAGCACTATTAATGATATGATCTTCAATACCATTTTCTCGTAATGTTTCAACAAGTTCAGCACGCTGACATTGTTCCATAGCAAGTAATCGTAAATTATTATCAATAATATTCTTAATATAATCTAGTCTTTCTTCAGTATTCATTGATAGTAGTTGTTTTAATAGATAATTTTTTTGCGTATCAATATCTAATTTAACTAAAGTTTCTTTTAAAACCATATTTCATTCCTCTTTTTCTAGTTAGATATATTAGCATATAGTTATTATTAAGTCAATTTATATAGATTTTTTTTATTATTTTTGATAAAATGATGTTGGTGATGTTAGAATGATATATTTTGATAATTCCGCTACTACACCAGTAGATGAGCGAGTATTAAATGTTTTTGATAGAGTTTGTTTAGAGTACCCGGGGAACTCTAATTCTATTCATAGTCTTGGGGTAAAGTCTAAGAATTTGGAAGAATATGCTACTAAAAGAATAGCTAAAATATTGGGAGTTAAGCCAAGTGAAATAATTTATACATCTGGTGCTAGTGAATCTAATAATTTAGCAATAAAAGGAGTATGTGGTAAGTATGATAATAGAGGACATCATATTATTACAACAATGTTAGAGCATTCTTCAATTAGTGAGCCATTAAAATATTTAACTAAGCATGGTTATGAAGTAGATTATGTTAAGATTAAGGATGATGGATTAGTAGATATAGATAATTTAAAATCTTTATTGAGGGATGATACGATATTAGTAAGTATCTGTGCTGTTGATAGTGAAATTGGACTTATGCAACCTATAAAAGAAATAGGGGAAATAGTTAAAAATTATCCTAAATGTTATTTTCATGTAGATTGTACTCAAGCAATTGGTAAGATTGATGTAGATTTTACTAATATTGATATGGCAAGTTTTTCTGCTCATAAATTCTTTGGGTTAAAGGGTATTGGTGTTTTAGTTAAGAAAGAGAATATTATAATTGAACCTTTAATTCATGGTGGAAGGTCAACAACTATTTTTCGTAGTGGTACACCACCATTACCTCTTATTGTTTCCTTAATGAAAGCCCTTGATTTAATTTATGTTAATATATCTAATAATTATAAATATGTTAGTGAATTAAATAGAGTACTTGTTGAAAATTTAAAACAATATAAAAATATTCATATTAATAGTACTAATAATTCTTTATGTTATATAATTAATTTTAGTATTCAGGGTATAAAACCAGAAACATTAGTTCATGCTTTAGAAGAATATAATATATTTATATCTACAAAAAGTGCTTGTTCTTCTACTAATACGATATCTGATTCTGTATATGCTTTAACTAAAGATAGAGAATTATCTATGGAAAGTGTTAGAATAAGTCTTTCATATTTAAATACTATGGAAGAAGTTAAGGAATTTTTAAGAGTATTTAATATTTTAATTAATAAATTAAATATTTAAAAAAACACCTCAATATTGAGATGCTTTTTTAATTATTTACTAAGTATATTACATATTGTATTAGATAATTCTGTAGGATTTTCTATACTTAGACCTTCAATTAATCTAGCTTGAGCATATAATACTTTAGCATAATCTTTTAATTCTTCTTTATTATTTTCATATAATTCTTTTAATTTATTTACTATTGGATGATTTTCATTTATTTCAAGAATTAATTTAGCGTTTACTTTTTCGGTATCAGGCATTAAGTTAATAGTTTTTTCCATATTAGTAGATAGTTCACCTTCGGTAGTTAGACATACTGGGTGATTTTTAAGTCTACTAGTAAATCTTATATCTGCTATATCAGTTAATGATTCTTTCATTAAACTAAACATATCTTTAGCATCTTTATTCATTTCTTCTATTTTAGTATCATCTTCTAATACTGCTTTATCACTAGATACATTTACAAACTTTTTGCCTTCATATTCATTTAATACTTGGAATACAAATTCATCAAAATAACTTGTTAAATATAATACTTCAATATCTTTATCTTTAAATTGTTCTACTTGAGGCATCATATCTATCTTATCTACTGTTTCACCAGTTATGTAGTAAATATTCTTATCTTCTTCACTAAGTTTAGATACATATTCTTTTAATGTAATCATTTTCTTTTCTTTAGAAGAGTAGAATAGTAATAAATCTTGTAATTTATCTTTATTCATACCATAACTATTATAAATACCATATTTTAATTGAATACCAAAGTTATTAAAGAATTGTTCATATTTTTCACGGTCTTCATTTAACATTGTTTCTAGTTCTTTTTTAATCTTTGATTCAACATTCTTGGCAATGGTTTTTAAAACTCTTGTTTGTTGTAATGTTTCTCTTGAGATATTTAATTCTAGATCAGGAGTATCTATAACACCTTTAACAAAGCTATAATAGTCTGGTAATAAATCTTTGCATTTATCAGTGATTAATACACCATTACTATATAATTGTAGGCCTTTTTCATATTCTTTAGTATAATAATCATATGGAGCATGATTAGGGATAAATAATAATCCTTTATAACTAACTAATCCTTCTGCATTTATATGAATAGTACGCATAGCTTTCTCATAGTCAGAGAACTTTTCACAATAGAAGTTATCATAATCTTCTTCTTTAACACTATTCTTATTCTTTTTCCATATAGGTATCATACTATTTAATGTTTCTACTTCTTCGTGAGTTTCATTTTTCTTTTCTTCTTCATTATAATGTTCATGATGAGTAGTCATCTTAATAGGATATGTTATATAGTCAGAATATTTCTTAACTAAAGACTTAATAGTATATTCTTCTAAATATTTATCATAATCTTCATCTTCAGTATTTTCTTTAATTTTTAATATAATATCTGTACCATGTCCATCTTTAGTAGACTCAGTAATAGTATAACCATCAATACCTGTAGAAGACCAAGTATATGCTTTATCACTACCATATGCCCGACTACATACTTTTACTTCATCACTAATCATGAATGCTGAATAGAATCCAACACCAAATTGGCCAATAATATCAATACCTTTCTTTTTATCTGTAGTTTCTTTAAATACTTGTGAGCCACTCTTAGCAATAGTACCTAAATTATCTTCTAACTCAGTATCAGTCATACCAATACCATTATCAGAAATAGTAAGAGTTCTATTATCTTTTTCTAACTTAATAGTTATTTCAAAATCCTTATGATTAAGTTTAACTTTTTCGTCAGTTAGTGATTTATAATATAATTTATCAATTGCATCACTAGCATTAGAGATAAGTTCTCTTAAAAATATTTCTTTATTTGTATAAA
>CAZTTM010000040.1:0-7633 GCA_964616035.1 uncultured Muribaculaceae bacterium | reverse complement strand
ACTGGATAAAGATTATGGTGTTTATGTAAATAATATTAGATTTAATTATAAAAAGTTAGTAAATGGTGATATTGCTTTTATAATGGGATATAGAATTATTGTTATGAATTCATATGTTTATGTTGGTGATATTGGGAATAGTGTTAGAGTTAATAGTATTAGGCTGGTAAAGAAGGGTATTCCTTCTTATGAGGCTCCACTTGAAGAAACTGTTGATGATGATAATGCTGTATTATATGGTGCTGATGATTATTTTTCAAGGACACCTAGATTTGTGACTTCAATCAATGAAGAAGAACTTAGAATTGATAATCCTCCTGGTAAAGCAGTGCCTGATGATACTCCTATTATGCTTACTGTTGGTCCTATGCTTACTATGGCAATGTCTTCAGTAATTAGTGCTTCGGTATCTATTATTAATGTTTTGCAAAATAAGTCTTCGGTATTAAGTGTTATTCCAACAGCTTTTATTGCTGTAGC
The DNA here is from genome assembly GCA_964616035.1 of uncultured Muribaculaceae bacterium. GTDB lineage: Bacteria > Bacillota_I > Bacilli_A > RF39 > UBA660 > UBA6414. The sequence goes on along the minus strand of CAZTTM010000040.1, from coordinate 7,153 downwards.
TATGTTAACATCTACTATGTTGTGGCCAACATTAACTAGAAAGTATAATAATAAAAAGCAGAAAAAAAATGAAGAAGAAAGAGTAAAGAAATATCGTGAGTATTTAGAGGGTAAGAAAAAGAAGATAGAAAATTTTAGAATAGCACAACAACAAACATTACTTGAGAATTATCCTGATTTAAATAATTTACAGATGGTCGTTTTAAATAAAAGAAGAAATCTTTGGGAAAGACAAATTAAAGACGATGATTTTTTAAATGTTAGATTGGGTATAGGTACAGTTCCTTTGAAGTTAAAAGTACAGTATCAATTAGAGGAATTTAGTATGCAGGATGATGATCTTAGGAATGAAGCTGGTAAGGTTTTAGATAGTGCTAAGGATATTGAAAATGTTCCTGTAACAATTAGTTTAACAGAGAGAAATAAACTGGTTATTATTGGGAATAAAGAAAAGAAAGACTCTATGTTAAAAAGCATTATTTTACAGCTTGTTGCTAATCATTCTTATGATGAAGTTAAACTTGTTTTAATGGTTAATGATGATAATAGTGATATATGGGGAGATTTGATTAATTTACCTCATTTATGGAGTAATTCTAAAGATATAAGGTTTTATGCAAATAATTATGATGATATGTCTAAAATATCTTTCTATTTAGAGCAGGTATTTACTTCAAGAAAGTTTAATGATGATGGTGATAAGTCAGTACCTTTAAATTTAACATATAAAGATGTTATGCCATATTATTTAATTATAGTTAATAATATTAAAAAGAATAAAAGTATTGAAATTATTAATAAAGTATTAAAAGAAGAAAAGAATATAGGGTTTGGAATAATTATATTGAGTGATGGTATAGGTAATTTACCTAATGAATGTAATGATTTCTTAATGGCTAATGGTGTTGATTCTGCAATTATTAAGAATGAACTTGATAGAAAAAATCAACAAATCTTTGCAATGGATAATACTGATAGTATTAATTTAGCGTTAGTGTCTGAGAAACTAGCAAATATTCCTATTAAAGTACCTTTATCTTTAGATAATCAAAAATTTTATATTAGTTTTTTGGAAATGTATAAAGTTGGTAGAGTTGAACAATTAAATGTTTCAAATAGATGGAAAGATAATAATCCAGTTAATAGTTTAAATGTTCCAATTGGTATTCATGAAGATGGAGAAATATTTAATTTAGATTTACATGAAAAGTTTTATGGACCACATGGGTTAATAGCCGGTATGACTGGTAGTGGTAAGAGTGAGTTTATTATTACTTTTATATTATCTATGTGTCTTAATTTTAGTCCTTTAGAAGTATCTTTTGTTTTGATAGATTATAAAGGTGGTGGACTAACTGGTGCTTTTGAAAATAAACTTACTAACACTAGACTGCCTCATTTAGCGGGTACTATTACAAACTTGGATAAGGCTGAAATAAAGAGAAGTTTATCTTCTATTCATAGTGAATTAAATAGAAGGCAAGAGCTTTTTAATCAAGCTAAGATGCGTTTAAATGAGAATACACTTGATATATATAAGTATCAGAAATTATATCGTGATGGTTTAATAGAGGAACCTATTTCACATTTATTTATTATTTGTGATGAGTTTGCTGAGTTAAAGAATCAACAACCTGATTTTATGGATGAACTTATTTCTACTGCTCGTATTGGTAGAAGTTTAGGAGTACATTTAATTTTAGCAACACAAAAACCTGGTGGTATTGTTGATGATCAGATATGGTCTAACTCTAAGTTTAAGGTATGTTTAAAAGTTCAAGATAAGTCTGATAGTATGGATGTTATTAGAAGACCAGATGCTGCTGGATTAAAAAGAGCAGGTATGTTCTATTTACAGGTTGGATATAATGATTATTTTGGGTTAGGGCAAGCGGCTTATGCTGGTGCTAAATATGTTCCAAAAGATAAACTTGCTAAGAATGTAGATCGTAATGTTTCATTTATTAATGATATTGGAGATGTTGTTAAGAGCGTTGATACTGCTAAAAGGAATGAAGATATATCTTTAGGAGAAGAACTTTCTAATGTATTAAAAGTAATTTGTTCAACTGCTAAAGAAGAAAATGTAGTTGCTAGAAAATTATGGTTAGATAGAATTGAGAGTAAGATATATGTTGGTAATTTGATTAATAAATATAATTTTGTTCCTAAAAAATGGGATATTACGGCTATTATAGGTGAATATGATGATCCTTCTAATCAAAGACAAGGATTGTTAACATTAGATTTTAACAATTCTCCTAATACTCTTATTTATGGTTTAGATGGTAAAGAAATAATGGTCACATCACTTATTTATAGTTTAATTACTTGTCATACTCCTGATGAAGTACAGTTTTATATCTTTGATTTTGGTACAGAAATATTTGGTATGTTTAAAGATGCTCCACAAGTTGGTGATATTATATATATTAATGATGTAGAAAAAGTTAATAATTTGTTTAATACTATTGATAGTGAAATAGAAAGTAGAAAGAAATTGTTTATTGAATATAATGGGGATTATAATTTATATATTCAAAATAGTGTGAATAAAGTTCCTAGAATAATTATTATTCTTAATAGTTATGAGGCATTTAATGATAATTATGATGAATATGTTGATAGACTTACAAGACTTTCTCGTGAGGGAGAGAGATATGGTATATCACTTGTTATTACAGCAAGTGGTGTTAATGCTATAAGATCTAAAGTATCACAAAACTTTAATAAACAATTATGTTTGAATTTTAATGATTCTAGTGATTATTCATATATTTTAGGCTCTACACATGGTATGGTTCCTTCTGATATTTTAGGTAGAGGATTAGTTAAATTACAAGGAGAGTTATATGAATATCAAACTGCTTATCCTTATAAGTGGGAAGATATTAATTCATTTATTAAGAGTACTTGTTTAAGACTTAAAGAAGTAATTAAGTATAAGGCTAAGAAGATTGATGTTTTACCTAATCATGTTAGATTTGATGATATTGATGATTGTATAGATTCATTAACTAATGTACCTATTGGTATTGAAAAAGGCTCGCTTAATGCTTCTAGATTTAACTTTAAGAGAAATCCTATTACAATAATTGCTACACAAGATGCTTCTGCTATTGATAAGTTTGTAGCGTCTTTAGTTATTGTAATGCAAAGTATTAAAGATACTACTGTTCATTTAATTGATATGGATAATATGATACAAAATACTACTAATATTATTAATTATAATGAAGATAAGATTCTTGATAAGATTAAGTCTGTTAATGGAAATGCGGAAGTATTTATCTTCTATGGACTAGATAGTTATAAGAGTACTTTAACTGCTGATGAATTTGTTGAATTTAAAAATTATTTATCTGGGTTAAAGAGTAAGCCTAATGTTAGAGTTATTATTATAGATTCAGTATCTAAAGTTAAACCATTCGAATATGAAGCATTCTATACTAATAATGTTCAATCAATGAATGGTATATGGGTTGGTTCTGGTCTTACTGATCAGTTTACGATTAAGACTTCAACTTATAATAAAGAAACTAGAGCTCAAATTGCTAATGATTTTGGATATAATGTTGCAAGTGGTAAAGCTACATTAGTTAAACTTCTAGATTTCTATTCAAATGATTAAGAATGGTAGGTGTTTTTAATGGATTTTAGAGTATATGTTATTGTGGAAGTACCATTGATTGAAAAAAAGTATGAACTTTTAGTACCAATTGATCGTCGAATTCATGATTTAATATCATTACTTAAAAATAATATTCCAGAATTAGCTTTAGATTATTATAAAGATAGATTACCTTATTTATATAATAAAAATTCTGGACAGTTATATAATATGAATTTAATTATTAAAGATTCTAATATTAAAATGGGTACTAGATTAGTATTGATATAGAAAAAGTTAACATTATTTATACATATTATGTGTTAAATAGTGTTAATTTTTCTTTTTTTTGGTATAATTACTTTATGGTGGTGAAAATATGATTAGCATATTAAAAAAATTATTTGATAATGAGTATAAAGAATTAAAAAGGTTTGATGTTATAGCAAAACAGATAGATGAATTAGATTCAGAAATGAGTAAGTTATCTGATAAAAAATTACAAGATTATACTGATAAGTTTAAGAAAAGACTAGAAGATGGCGAAACATTAGATGATATTTTGGTGGAGGCTTTTGCAGTTTGTCGTGAAGCAGCATTTAGATGTGTTGGTATGAAACCTTTTTATTGTCAATTACTTGGAGGATTAGCAATTCATTATGGTAATATTGCTGAGATGAAAACTGGGGAAGGTAAAACATTAACTTGTGTTCTTCCTGCTTATTTGAATGCTTTAACTGGTAATGGAGTACATATTGTTACTGTTAATGAGTTCTTATCTTCAAGAGATGCTGAATGGATGGGTAAAATATTTGAATTTTTAGGACTTACTGTAGGTCTTAATTTAAGAGAGTTATCTCCTAGTGAAAAGAGAAATGCTTATTTATGTGATATTATGTATACTACTAATAGTGAACTAGGATTTGATTATTTAAGAGATAATATGGTTGTTAAGAAAGAAAATAGAGTACAAAGACCACTTAATTATTGTATAGTTGATGAAGTGGATTCTATTTTAATAGATGAAGCTAGAACACCTTTAATTATATCTGGTGGGTTTATGCAAAGTGCTAATTTGTATACCGATGCTGATTACTTTGTTAAAGGATTAGTTGAGAATGAAGATTATATCTTAGATGAGAAGACTAGAAGTATTAATTTAACAGATGAAGGCTCTAAAAAGGCTGAAAAGAAGTTTAATTTAAAGAATTTGTATGATATTGATAATACTAATATATTACATCATATAACACAAGCTTTAAGAGCTAATTACTTTATGAAAAAAGATGTTGATTATGTAGTTAGTGAGGGAGAAGTTATTATCGTTGATCAATTTACTGGTAGACTTATGAGGGGAAGAAATTTCTCTGAAGGTTTACATCAAGCTATAGAAGCTAAAGAAGGAGTTAAGATTAACCAAGAGACTAAAACAGTTGCTACTATTACATATCAAAACTATTTTAGGATGTATAAGAAGTTATCTGGTATGACAGGTACTGCTAAAACAGAGGAAGAAGAGTTTAGAAATATATATAATATGTATGTTATTACAATACCTACTAATAAACCGGTTATAAGAGAAGATGCTACTGATTTATTATATCCAGGAAAAGAAGGTAAGTTTAAAGCAATAATTAATGAAATAGAGTTAAGACATAAAGTAGGTCAACCAGTATTAGTGGGTACTATTGCTATTGAAACAAGTGAATTAATTAGTAGAATGTTAACAAAGAAAGGTATTAAGCATGAGGTGTTGAATGCTAAAAATCATTCACGTGAAGCTGAAATTATTGCACATGCTGGAGAAAAGGGTGCAGTAACAATTGCTACTAATATGGCAGGTCGTGGTACGGATATTAAACTAGGTGAAGGAGTTAAAGAACTTGGTGGATTATGTGTAATAGGTAGTGAAAGACATGAGTCTAGAAGAATTGATAACCAGTTAAGAGGACGTAGTGGTCGTCAAGGAGATCCTGGCTTTACACAATTTTATGTATCATTTGAAGATGATTTAATGGTAAGATTTGGTTCTGATAAATATCGTGGTATGTTGGCAAGTCTTGGATTTACTGGAGATATGGTTATACAAAATAAAATGTTATCTAAATCAGTTGAATCTGCTCAAAAGAAAGTTGAAGGTAATAACTTTGATATAAGAAAACAATTACTTAATTATGATGATGTTATGAATAATCAAAGAGAGATTATGTATGGAAGAAGAAATGAAATATTAGATAATGAATCTATTCATGATGTAGTAATTGAAAATATAAGGTCTTATATTCATAGTATTGTTTATGGTCATTTGATAGATAGTAATACTCTTAATGATAATGATTATGAAGAAATAGTAGAGGCTAGTAATGAGAATTTGTTAAAAAATTATCGTATTACTTTATCGGAGATTAAAGGTAAAGATGCTAGTGATATAGTAGATTTATTGAATGAAAAAGTTATTAATGATTATGAAGATAAATTAAAAGATATGCCTAAAGAAATATGTGATGAGTTTGAAAAAGCTATATCTTTAAAAGTAATAGATAGTCATTGGATGGAACATATTAGTACAATGAGTCATTTAAGAGAAGGTATTGGTCTTAGAGGATATGCTAATGAAAATCCTCTTCAGGCTTATACTATTGAAGGATATGAATTGTTTGAGTCTATGAATAATAAAATAGATAAAGAAATTAGTATGTTTTTGTTAAAGGCTGAGATTAGACAAAATATTGAGAGAAAAGAAACTGTAAAGAAGACTATTGCTAATGATGGTAAGGAGACAAAGAAGGTGCAGGCTAAGAGTGATAAGATTGGTAGGAATGATTTGTGTCCTTGTGGGTCTGGTAAGAAATACAAGAATTGTTGTGGTAAATAGCTTATTTTATAAGGGTTTGTACAATTGGAATTAGTCAAAAAAACACTAAATTGTGTGCAAAAACACTAAATTGTGTGCAATTTGTGTGCGAAAAATAAAAAATCATGCACACAAATCCAAATTATCTTTATAATAATGAAGGAGTGAATTATTTATGGATTTTAAAAAATTAAAAGAAGAAATTAAACAAGCAAAAAACAAAAAAGATAATAATAATATAGGTTTCATACGTATAAGTGAAAATACTATTAAAATAAGAAGTTCTTTATATTTGAATGATATAGATTGTAATAATATAGAATCGGCTTCTGATATTTATAACGTAGTAAATGAATATCAATTAGATCCAGAGTTATTTTCTCAACCTTTTTATATAATTGCATCTTTAGGAAAGTTTGATGAAAAAATAATAAATATTATAAATCAATTAGATAATAATATTCATATTCAAATCAATATAGATGTAGATGTAGATGAAAAAGCAGTAGAAATGTTATCTAAAATTGAACATAAAAATTGTCATCTTTATCTTCATCGAAGGATATATCTAAGTGCTGTTGAACAATTTTTATCCAAAATAACTTTAGAAGAAGAATCAAGACTTTGTATTGTTGTTGACTATGTTAAACCCCAGGTACCAGGCCACGTGCTTTAGCGCGTAAATCCTT
>CAZTTM010000039.1:0-7684 GCA_964616035.1 uncultured Muribaculaceae bacterium | reverse complement strand
ACTTCACTTACTGACGCTATAGATGGTAATGCCTCACCACGGAATCCTAAAGAAGAAATACTAAATAAATCATCTTCACTATATAATTTAGATGTTGCATGTCTTTGAAAAGCAAGCACAGCATCATCTTTATCCATGCCGCTGCCATTATCTATTACTTTAATACTTCTTAGTCCAGATTCAATTAATTCTATCTTTATTTCATTACTCTTAGCATCTACAGAGTTTTCTACTAATTCTTTAACAACAGATAAACATCTTTCTACTACTTCTCCAGCAGCTATTTTATTAGCAAGTAAATCACTCATTACACGAATATTTGCCATATACTATCACATCCTTTGATACTTTAATTATATCAAAATATATAAAAAAACTAAATAGATAACCTACCTATTTAGCTGTTTTCTTTCTAGTTGATTCAATATTAACTCTTTGGACTAATCCCATAGCAATAAATAATGATAAGCAATAAGAGCCACCATATGATAAGAATGGTAATGGTACACCAGTTAAAGGTGCTAGTCCCATAACTCCTACTAAATTAATAATAATATGCAATATAAAGTATATAAATACTCCATAAGACAGTAATGAATTACCAATATTATCAGTTTTTCTTGCAATACTCAATATTTTAATAGCCATAAATGTATATATACCAAGTATTAAAAGTCCAACAACTACTCCCCATTCTTCTACTATTATTGGGAAAATAAAATCTGTATATGATTCAGGTAAATATAAATATTTTTGCGTACTCTCTCCAATACCTTTACCAAATAAACCTCCATTTTTAAAAGCAATAAAACTATTACATAGTTGATAACCAGTATCTTCTTGATATCTTTCACAAGGATCTAAGAAATTAAATCTATCTAATTGATATGATTTTAAAAATGAGCCTTTTGTGACTATCATTACTGCTGCAAATACTAAAACAGTACCTAAACATATTTTATTAATAAGATTTCTTTTTTCTTTAGGCATTGGTACGGCAAAAAAAACAAATATTGTAAGTAGCATAATTAATAAAGCCGTTCCTAAATCAGGTTGAAAAGCTACTAATACAAATATAACTATTACAATCATTATTGGAGTTAATAAAGTTAATAAATTATCTAAGTGATCTTTATTTTTCTCATAATAACCCGCTAAATACATTATAATAAATATTTTAGCAAACTCACTTGGTTGAATTCTAAAAGGTCCAATAGAAAACCAACTTCGTGCATTATTAGCAATATAACCCGAAACCATCAACCCAATTAATGATATTAATATTCCTAATATACCTAACCAAGATAGTCGTTTGAAAGCTTTAGTAGGTATAAATAAAATTACAATAAAAGCTACTAAACTTACAATAATAAATATTAATTGTCTAAAAAAATAGTGATAAATACTATAATCATAACGCATATATGATTCCATTGATGAAGCACTTAATATCATAATAAGGCCAAATATTGTTAAAATCATAATACATAACATTAAAGATTTATCAATTACTCCTCTTTTCTTCATATTTTCATCCTCGTATTATAATAATACCATAAATGCAACTAAATAGCACTACCTAAAATATTATTTACATAAAAAATAAAAAGCACTAGTCAATAGTGCTTAATATGAATCAACATTAATTTTAACTTTTTTATTATCATAGATAGAAGAACTAGCTTGAACGATAGTTCTAATACTATTAATAATTTTACCATTTCTACCTATTACTTTCCCCATATCATCTTCAGATACAAGTACTTCTATTTGAATAGTATTTTCTTCATCAGTAGCAAATTCTTTTACTGATACACTATCAGGATCTACTACTAATTTTTTAATAATACCTTCTGTTAACTTAACTAAATCCATTATTTACCTTGTTTACTATTATGGAATTTAGCCATAACACCACATTGAGATAATAAACTTCTTGCAGTGTCAGTAGGAATAGCACCATTATTTAGCCATTTTAATGTTTTTTCTTCATCTAATGTTATTTTATTAGATTCAAGTAAAGGATTATATGTACCTAATTTTTCAATAAATCTACCATCTCTTGGGCTTCTTGAATCTGCGACAACAATTCGATAAAATGGTGCTTTTTTAGCGCCCATTCTTTTTAATCTAATTTTAACTGCCATTTTAATTGCTCCCTTCTTTAAATGTAGTTATATAATATCATATCTATTATTTCTTGTCAACCTTTTTTTGGTACAGTCTTTAATCTTCAACAAAATCTTTTATTTTATCTTTTGACATAAAGCCAATTGTTTTCTTTACTTCTTGACCATTTTCAAATAGAATTAATGTTGGTATTGACATAACTCCATATCTTCTAGCAATATCTTCTTCTTCATCAACATCAACCTTAACTATATCAATATCTAATTCATTTGCTACCTTGTCTATTTCCATAGCTAACATTTTACATGGCCCACACCAATTAGCATAAAAATCTACTAATACTTTGTTTTTAATTATTTCATTAAAATCTTCTTCTTTATTATAATGTTTTATCATATATTACCTCCTTAATACTTATTAACAAAGTCTGTATTATCAACATCAATTTTATTTTTTTCAATTAATTTATTAACTGAATCTACACTAATAGCATCATTCTCTAACATAAGTTCTAATGCTTCCCGATTAACTACAGCATTACTCTTACCATTTCTATTATCAATAAGATCACGTATATCATGATATATTTGTAATGTTTTATCTGCATATCCCGATAATACTGGAGTATTATTTAATATAAAATTAGCATACTTACTATTATCTAACATACTAAAATTAATTATTGGTAAATTCAAAATATAAAGAATAATAAATAGATAAAAGTATGACTCAATAGCACCCACTACTATACCTAATATTTTTGAAGGTATTGCCAAGAATATTGTAAGTTTTAATATCTTTTCTAATATTCCAGAAATCTTTAAAATTACATTTAATGCTAAATATAAAACAGCAAATACTACAAAAAAAGCAAATATTTCATAAAAAATAACATTAAGTATTTGTAATCCTTTAAATGCACCCTTAAAATCAAAGAATGGTAAGTTTTCATAAAATATTACTGAAAGAGTATTCTTTAAAATAAATGATGCCCCAGTGATTAATATTAAACCAACAAAACTAGTTAATTTAACAAATACACCCTTTTTAAATCCAACCGCTGCTCCCATTAAAATAATTAATAATATTACTGCATCTATAACATTCATTTCATTCCTCCATAAATATTATATAATATTTTTATAAAAAAATAAATATTTATGATAGAATATATATAAGAGGTGTGAAATGAACAACAAACAAATAACTATAACATTAAAAGTATCTCCTAATACTATTGAAGAGATGAAAGAGTTCTTAGGGGATAATATTCGTGAAAAAACCCCACCCTATGCTATATTTCAAGCAGATGATTGTGATACAGTTATTACAGTATATCAAAGTGGTAAAGCCGTATTTCAGGGAAAAGATGCTGACTTATCAAGTAGTTTTTGGATTGAAAGAGAAAAATATTTAAATCCTAGTAAAGAAGTAAAAACAACAAATAGTCAAGACAAAGTAAAAGAAGATAAAAAAGATGATAGCCCATTAAAACTTAGAATAAACTCTATTGGTAGTGATGAAGTTGGTACTGGTGATTTCTTTGGCCCTATCGTTGTTACTGCAACATATGTTTCTAAAGAGAACATTGATTTTTTACTAGAACTTAAGGTTAAAGATTCTAAAAAGATGAATGATAAAGATATCATTAAAGTAGTACCAGAAATAATAAAAAAAATACCATATCATACATATATACTATCTAATAGTGAATATAATAAAGTTTATAATACTGATATGAATATGAATAAAATGAAAGCAGTTCTTCATAACAAAGTATTAAATGAATTTACTAAAGATAATAAGTATCAATATGATTATGCAGTAATAGATCAATTTGAAGTTCCTAAGAGTTATTATAATCATATTAAGGGTGCTTCTAATAATGTTGGGCAAATAACTTTCTTAACAAAAGCAGAAGACAAATGCTTATCTGTTGCTTGTGCTTCATTAATTAGTAGATATATCTTTTTAAGCCAAATGAATAAATTAAGTAAAGAAGTAGGTTTTACTCTTCCTAAAGGTGCTGGTCCACTAGTTGATGATGCTGCTAGGAAAATTGTTAGTATGTATGGCATAGACAAATTAAAAAGTATTGCCAAACTAAATTTTAATAATTACAAAAAATTAACTGAAAAATAATGTGTTCTTAAATGTAGATATACATTATTTTTTTATATTCGCAATCTTTACAAAACTAATTATAAATATTGGTATTAATGATATATAAAGCATTACTTTAACACTACCAATAAATAAATAAAATATTAAACAAATAATACTTCTTACAATACAAAATATTAATTCACACGTTATTAAATATCCATTTATATTATTAACATTAATGTTATATATATTTTTATTACTAACTAATTCAAAAGATTTAATACCAAATCCTTCAAAAAAAGCTAGTATTAAAAGAATATACTTATTAGAAATATTAAGTTTTATTAATAATACTAAGCAAAAAAGAAGATTAATATATTTAAAGTATTTATTTATATTTATTTTTTGGGTTATAAGATTGAGATATATTATTGAAGATGTGCATATTAAAATATTAAATGTTGCAAGATAGTTTAAACTATTTTTAATATATAAATATAAATAAATAGGCTCTAGTAAAAGAAATATTACTTTAAATTGTTCTAATATAAAGAAGATTAATTTATCTTTATTTATTTTACTATACTCTATCTTACTATTTATTATATCATCTTTTATAAACAGTAAAGGAATAATACTTATTATAGATAATACTATTACAATAACTGAGCTTACTAGTATTGAATATTTATCTACTATATAACTACCTAAAATAGAAGAAAAAATCATTGGCAAATATGCTGATATCAAAATACTTGCTATCTTTTTATTATCAATATTATCTACTAAACTCATTGCATAATAATGTCTAATGGTATGATAAATAAATGATGAAATAGATAAAATTATACTAAGTACAACTAAATTATAATTAGTTGTACTCATAATGCTTAAATAATAAAAAGATATTCCATATAATAATCCAGAAATGACTAATAATATCTTTATTTTTATAAGTCTTGTTAAATAAACTGTTATATAGCCAATAAATACACCTACTAAGTAATAAATACTATAAAATAATAATATACTCTTTATTTTATAGCCTTTCTGATATAAATAAACAATAGAAAATATTTCTACTATATTTCTACTTATATTAGATAGAAATAAAAAGATATTATATAATGTTAATTTTTTCATGCACTCACCAATAATAGTATGGCATATCTTATATATTTTAAACAAAAAAGAAGATTACTCTTCTCCCTTGTCAATATAATTTTTTTTTATTTTATCTATTTCTTTATCTACTTCTTCAGAATATTCATCATCTCCTATTACATCCCATGGTTCTTCATCTTCTTCAATAGCTATTTTAACTTTTGTACTACCAACTATTTCTACTCCTAATTCTTTTTCTATTTCTAAATCAATACTATTGCCATTTTCATGAGCATTAATACAAGAAGGTTGTTTAAGGCTTCTAACAATTATATCTTTATCTTCCGAATCAATACTTTCTTTCTGATTCACTGAAACTGATTCTTGATAAGCAATATTTTTAGTAATAACAGTAGTTTTAGTATCATTTTCATATGAATACCAAATATTAACATCAAATGTTCCATCTATTACGATTTTACCATTATGCTCATGTCCAGAAAACTTATGATTAATAACCCAACATCCTAAAATAGTATTAGGAGTATTTTCGCAGGCAACATTATAAGTATTTTTATAATGTTTCTTCCCTTTCCCGATTACGGCTTTTGTAACTATCTCTTTAAATGTTGACAAGATATCCCCCCTCACAATAATTTATGATATTTTTAGGAAATTAGTACCAAAAAAAGTGCCTTTAAGCACTCTTAACTATAAAGATCTACCCCTAGTATCCTCTAATACACTTTGCAAGTCATTATACTTGCTCTCTAAATTACTTATTAAAGTTGCTTTTAAATCACTCTGACAATATATATCAGTTAATTTTATTTGTGAGTGAAGCATACCTTTTGCAACATTTCCCAAACTTTGGAATGAAGCCTGTAGTTGACTATTTGTGGGATCTACTTGCAATTGACTATAAATATCTACAAGCATGCTTTCCATCTCACTATAATTTTCACTCATTTCATCATATAACATTTCAAAATCAGTCATAACTTCTTAATACATATCTCCTTCCATTTTCATTATAACATACGCCAATATAATTAGCAAATTAATTTTATTACTTTGTATGTCTACATTCTATTACTTCATTTGTTAATTTAGTTCTTATTTTCTTTAGTGATCTATTTTTAATTTCTGAAAAAGTTGATTGTGGTATATTCATTATTGCAGCAATTTCTTTTTGACTATATAAATTATCATCATAAAACCCGAAAGTCATCTTAATTAACGTTCTATCTCTTTCAGAAAGTTCTTCTATTAATTGTCTTAATATTTTATATATTTCTTTTTCAATATATTCTTCTTCTATATCTTCATCATCCATCAATGTTTCTACTAGTTTTATCTCTTTACCTTCTTTATTATAATATATAGCATCATCTATACTAAGATTATTTATATATTTATTATTAGCATTTAGATAATTTATAATAGCATTATCAATACATTTAATAGCATATGTTGTAAACTCTACTCCTTTAGATATATCATAAGAATCAACTGCTTTTAATAAACCTAAACTTCCAGCAGATAATAAATCTTCTCTATCAAGACTAGAATATACAAATCTTTTGGATAATCTAAATAATACCAAACGTAAGTTATAAACTATAACGAGTTCTCTTGCTTTAGAGTCGCCAGTTTTTACTTTCTTTAATAATGCATAAAGTTTTTCTTTAGGTAATTGTTCAGGTAAATTATCTATATTTATACTATATTTATTGGTCATAAACCCTTCACCCCTTAAACTGCTTCCTATAATACATCAACTTTTAATGAAAAGCAAGAAATATTATATTAAATCATCTTGTTTAATAATAAAAATATTAGTATCTTTATAAAAAGCATAAAAGACATTCTCTAGTTTTATATTCTTCTTAGATAAAATATTATCAACCCATGTATTATCTTTATTTAAATATTTTAAAGTATCTTTTTGAATCTTACCGTCTAAAATAATTGGCAGTGGTAAATACTTATTCTTGCTAGCATAGCCAAATACTGAAAGACTACCATTATTCTCTAATATAGCATATTCTACTTCTTCTAAAGACTTAAATCCTTTATCGCGTATTTGAACCAATAAATCATCTAAACTATATCTTTGCTTTAACATTTCTTTATAATTAATATGTCCTTCTTTGATTATAATTGATGGATTACCATCCAAGAAGTTTCTTAGTTTAGGTCTTTTTATAGAATAATATGCTAAAATTGTTTGTAAGATTGTTAAAGTTATAATAGGCACTAATGAATAGAATATTGACTTATCATATCCTTCTATACTAATCATTGCTAATTCAGCTACTAATATTGATACTATTAAATCTAT
>CAZTTM010000038.1:0-7719 GCA_964616035.1 uncultured Muribaculaceae bacterium | reverse complement strand
TGCTAACTCATCATTTATATCATTCATATACATCACTTTTTTCTAATATTTCTTTTGTTTTACCATTCCAGCGATAATGGCGAACTGCAACAGCCTTATGTAATTCATCTTTAATAAGTTCACATATAGAAAGGTCCTTTACAGTATCAAAATCTCCCCATAAAGATTGTGAAGTTAGTATATAATCTAAATTTAATTGTGATAAGATATCAAACATTTCTCTTATATTACTATTATCAACACCTGCAAAAGCTTCATCCAAAGCAATAACTCTTAGGGCATATTCTTTGGCACTTAGAAGTTTAGCATATACTGACGCAAATAATGGTACATACATACTTTTTGCTCTTTCACCACCACTTAAAACAGAAAATATCTTATTCGTTAGTTCTTTTTTCTCACCTAGTTTTCTTTTATAGTATAATTTAAACTCAAACCAATTTCTATAGTCTAATACTTTAAATATAATATTAGAATAACTATCATTTACTTTTTCATTAAATTCTAATTCTTTTTTTATTTGACTACGAAAATGGGTTATTAACTTATCACTATCTTTGGTAGTTAGCTGACCAGCATCTATTTTTAATAGTCTAACCAATTCTTTTGTATCTAGTTCATCCTCAGTAAATGCTGTTTTACTTTTCCACTCTAATTCAAAAGAAAGATTACTATCAATTTGTGTCTTCTTCATTATTTCATTAATTCTTTTTACCCACTCTTTAGAAGACTCAATCCTATCTCTAATCTTATTGCCAACAGTCTTTAGTAAAATATCTTCAAATAGATGCCTTTCTTGTGTATTTATATAGTTTTCACTTTCTTTAATAGCGTCTTTTAAGCAATTTGCAAGTTCATATATATTTAATTTTTTTCCTTGATATGTTGTTTCTAAGTCGTGTCTATTCATAATTTTTAATATCTCATTAATTTCTTTTTCAGTTAGTCCTTTTTCTAAATACTCTTTTATCAATTCTTCATTATTATTAAATATTTCTCTGGTAACTAAATGATAATCTAATAAACTTTGCTTATAACTGTTAAAAGCTACTATATAATTTTCAAAAGCTCTCGTTAAATCACTATTATCTCTATTTTTTAAATCACTTAATATCTTATTAATATCTAATTCTACATCTTGATATACATATTTTAAATTATATTCTTTAACTAAAATATGTCTTCTTAAATCGTATTTAATCTTTTCTTTTGACAAGTACTCTCTACTTTCTGTCAAAGTATTAGTAAGATTTTCTATTATATTTGTAAGCTTTCCTTTTTCTTCTCTTAACTGGTTGTTTTCTATAGGTATTTGTTTAGTCCTTTCAGTAAGTCTTTTTATTTCATCAATTATTTTTTCAAAATCAGGATTTGACAATATATCATCTAAAGCCTTTTTCTTACTTAATAATTCCCCTAATAATCTATTTTTATCAGATAATTCGCCATTTTGATATTCTACTTCTTCTTTAACTCCTTCAAGTGATAGGGACATACTTATTCTTTGTTCATTATATGAGTCTTTTGTTTCAATAACCCTTTTCAATAAACTAATGTTTCTTTGTAATTCATCCAATAATAGTAATGAATTTTTATAGCTAACAACATTTAATGGAATATCAATATTACCCTTAAGTTTACTTATTTCATCAAATTTATTTTTAATATCATTATTTACTTTATTAGATTCTTCTAATAATTCTTTACTATTTTTATATATTAGATCTATTGAGGTTTCTAATTTCATAATATTAGTACATAATTCATCTAAATTTTTATTATTAGGAAACATGAAGAAGAAGCTTTTAACATCTGCCAATTTATCGTTTATTGACAATAATAAATTCTTATACTTACTTATTATTTCTTTTTTGATATTAATTTCTTCTATTTTTAAATTAATTTGATTTCTATGTTCTTCTTGTCTTTTTATAAGTCCAATATACTTACTTTTATACTTATTTGAGGGATAACCTATTATAAAATCTAATTCATAATTATTTGAGTTTATATAGAAATTATCTTCTTTACTAATACTTATACTAGATAAAATATCTATCAATTCTTCTTTTGTAATAACATCATTATCTATTATATTAAAGAAAGTTAAAATATTATTCTTCTTAGGCAAACCTTTTTTTAAAAATATAGATTTAATTCCTTTAACATCATTTAGATATTTATTAGGTACTATTTTAGCATTTAATATATTCATAGATATTAATAATTCTTCTATTTTATTTTTATCTTCTTCCAAAATATCATTTTTAAATTCTATAACTTTATACAATGTAGTAAATGGAATGTTATGGTCATTTAAAAATTTTGTTGACTCTATAGTTAATTCTTCATCTTGGTACTCCAACTCATCAGTATTTTGTAAATATGTAAGTTCATCATTCAAAATCTTTAATTCTTTATTTTCATTGTCTATTTTGTCTTCAATACTACTTTTATCTACAATCAAACTGTTTTCTTGATGCTTTACACAACTTTGAAATATATCCTTTGCATCTATATAGTTTTTAACACTATATTGGTCTATTAAATCAAAAATCCTTTTTTTACTTTCTTCATCTATTTTTACAACTTTGCTTTGTTTATTCAAAAGATTAATCTGATCTTTAAAGTTATCAGTTTCCTCGGCTAGTTTCTTTTCAATTGTTTTCTTCTCAACTTCTTGTTGTTCTAACTTCTTTTTTAACTTTTCATTTTCTGTTTCCAGTCTACTTAATGATAATTCTAAAATTTCTTTTTCTTCTAATCTAGTTTTTATTTCATTAAGCCTTTTCTTATAGTTTGCAACCTTATCATCTAAATATTCAAAATTTATTTCATTATTATTAATTCCAACATTCAAATCTATTAATTTTACTTCTTCGTTTAATGAAGTAATATCTTCCATTAAAGATTTTATTTCTTTATCTTTATCATATATCTTATTATCAATAATATCTATATCATATTGAAAGTTTCTTTCTCTTTCAATATTTCTCTCAAGTTTCCTTTTAATATTATCAATGATATCTTCAGTTTTTCCTATCTCATATTTTATATCATTCAATTTCTCAGTATAATTTTTTAAATCTTTATCATCTATACTTGATAACTTAGTTGTTGCAGTAATTAATTCCTGCTCTAATGAACTAATAGTATTATCAATTTCTGTAAGTCTTTCTTGCATACTAACTATACACTGTTCTTTGTCAGTGATATCCTTTTCAATAGTACGAATCGTATCTTGACTTTCAGACACAGTTTTACACTTATTATATAAATTAATTTCATTATAATTCTGATAAGTTTTAGATAGATTTGCTATATCCTTTAAGTTATTTCGTAATCCATCTAGTTTCTCTTTAGTTCTGTTAGTATCTTCAATAGCTTCAGATAAAGGTCTTATATCCTCATCAGTTAGTGGCTGAAGAACACTACTTAATATTGTCATCAATTTTGTAGGATTATATTCTTTAGATAATTTAGAACTTCTTAACTGCAATAAAACATTTATAAACTCATCATATGAATCTAAATCATTAAAGCCAAATAGCAAATCATTTACTAAGCTTTTGTATTCTTTCATTGTTTCTACAAAAACATTATCTGTTCCAATATTAGCCTTTAATTCTTTCTTGGACATTAAAACTTTGGTACTATAACTTTTATATAACTGAAAGTCAATGCCTATTCTTCTACCATCTTTTATAGCAAATCCCCAAAAATCAGTGGGTCTACCTTTTCTAGCATAAAGTCCCATGCCAACTGTAATATATTTATCTTTTTCTTTATTATATGTTTCCATATAAAGATATCCAATAGCATCATCTTTTTGTTCACCATCTGCCGGGCCTAACAAATAATCTTCAATTTTCTTTTCTTTAGTGCCAAAGGGGTCTAATCTAGTAGGCATTTTATTTCCGTCAAGTATTAGTGGAATAAAAGACTGCATTGTTACTGATTTACCACTACCATTACTTCCTCTTAATAAAAGCTTCCCATCAAAAAAGTTAAATTCCTCATCATCAAAATACCAAAAGTTTAATAATCCAATTCTAGTTATCTTATAATTCATCATTACCTCCAAATAAACTTATTTGTTGCACTCTACTGCTCTCTGTATTCTTTGTCTTACCAACTATTCTTGCAACTGTTGGATATATCAAGATATCATCAGAACGTTTCTCCACAATATTATATTTTTCCATATACTCCAAAACCATATCATAAAATCTCTTATCATTTTCTCTCAGCAAAGTTTTACCAATATATAATGGCTCACTTTTCTTTATATCTATTATTATACCTGCAAAATAATCTTCTTTAATAGTTGCAACTTCATATTCATTAAGAATAATATTACCACTATTAATTTCTTGTAATAACCGATTATTAACCATTAAAACTATTTCCGTTAATCTTTTACTGTTAGGGAAATTATCCTTTTCATTACTATCTTCATCATCACATAGTAAAGTCATATTATGAGTGATCTCAACCTCCATGTTTAAGTTCTTACCTATTTCAGAATTAATATAATTACGATTTTTCTTTATATAATCTAATTCACTAGTTGATAGATCTTGTGAGAACACTGCTGGAGTATATAATATATTTCTAAATACTTTATATCTTCTAACATCACCTTTTTCCATATTTTGAATTGCAAACTCGTTTTTAATAAAGTCATCTGGTTCTTTTAACTCACTAATATCATCATCAAACATTCGCATTAAATAATTAGATATTCCTAAAGATTCATATAATACTTCAGCATCCATGCTTTCTATGAAGGAGATTTTACTATAATCTTTTATTTTTATAATTTGTAATCCTTCCAAAAAAGTTATTACATTTGATAAACATCTTCTATCTTGAACTTTATTCCAGTCAGGTATATGATTCAATTCTAATGCAACTGCTGTATTCTTGACGTACTCAATTAAATTAGATAAGACAAAATAATCACCCCTCGTTTTATCTTCTAAAAATAATAGCATTATAGACAATATTACATACTCTAAAACTGATGTAAAATTACCTAGGCCTGAATTATCCTTAATAATCGTGGGAATCTTTTCTAATTTTATAAAGCGATCATGAATTATTAAATTACTACCTAAATTCTTTGAAACAAAATCTTTTATCATATTTTGTTTATTTTTTATTTGATAATATAATTCTACATTATTATCTTTAGTAATCCAAAAGTTATATAATAATGCTCTCATTTCTACTTCAATATTACTTTTCATTCTTATCACCAACGTCAATTAATATAATTCTACTTGTTAATTCAAATATACCATCAGGAGAAATAATTCTACATATTTCATTTGTTTTATTATCAATATAATAAGAGTAGCCAAACTCAGATTCTTTATTCTGTTTACCATTTGCTTTTTCAATTAAATCAAGTATATATCTCCTTTCAACTTCATCTAAATATACGTCATTAATTAACTCAATTTTACCTTTCTTTATTAAGTTTCTTATTTTCTCTTTTCTTAATAATTCTTTTTGATAAGTTTCTTTCAATATAAGTTCTTTTTCTCTAGACTTATCTACTATTTGAAATGACTGACTTTTAGTTTTATATTCTCTATAAGATAAATTTAAAGGAACTTCAATAGGTGGAACATCATAACTTTTTATCAAAGATTCAGTATTAATCATTGAAGAAATTCTATAATGATTAGCAACAACTACTCCAAAAAGTGCCATAGATAATTTATTTGCTTCGGTAATATCATTCATATCATCAAATAAATAACAAATATGTTTATATTCTTCTTTTCTATTAATCATATTACCATGTAGTTCAATTAAGGAACTGGCATATCTATATATTTTTTGAATAATATTTTGTGTTGCTTCTAATAGTCTTTCTCCTTCACTTTGCGTATCGCAGGAAATAAACCATTTCTTTAAACTATACCATTTACCATAGTTTACTCTCTTTAACTTATCGTAGTCAAAATCAAGAGATATTTTAGGAGTCTTCTTTTGATAAGAAATTAACTTATTCATTAAATAATCAGTTTTTTTGGCATCAATTTCAATCAAATATTTTTTTATAGAAGTAGAATTTTTAATATAACTATTAATAAAATCATTTATGTAATTAATAACACTACTCTTAAATTCAAGAAAAACTTCACTTTGTAATAATTCTTCTGTTTTTGCCTCATAAAATTTTTTTAGAAAGTCTTGATAATGTTCGTTCAAATTTTTAAAATCATTATTTAAATCAGTCCATAATTCAAAAATCTGCTCATCATCCAAATCAAATATATTTGTAAGTTTTTTTAATAAATTACTAATTCTTTCAAATAGTCTAGGCTCGAGTGAGGAAACCTTAACTTCAATATTTTCTAGTTCAATAGTCATTCTTTCTATTATTACAGCTTTGTCAGTCATTTGATAACGAAAATTATGAAACTTAAAATCATTAATTGTATTTATATTTTGTGTATCCTGTAATTTTGTTAACGAACCATTATTTAATAAAAACTCTAAATCTCTATCACACTCATCTTCAGTGTATTCTAGCAATGTCTTTTTAACCTCGTTGTATATTTCTTCTTTATATAGCCAATATTCTGCTTCTTCATATTTATTATATAAGAATTTCATAATAATTCTATATCTTAAAGTATTCTCTTGAACTAAGTATTTAACTTCTTCTATTTGTTCCAAACCCACACTATTTTCCATCTATATACTCCTTTTTTGACATATTTTATCATATCAATGCATGATTGTAAACACTATGATATTAGTTTTGACTTAGTTTTTAATCTAATCATCTACTTAAATATATTTATCTATTATATATTATCTTCTTTATTAATTTTACAATCACGCCAATTGTAATTGTATTATTAAAAAATATAGAAAAACTGACATTTAAATTTACCAATTTCCTACATTTTATTTTACCATTTTTTTATAGTATATAATCATATTTATATAATTTTTAGCCATTTGCTCATTCAGTTTTCTTATTTTACGCTATTTTTTAACTAACTTATTTTTTGTATGATTTAAAGTTTTGATGAAGATTAACAATTTTATGAGTACAATTCTTTATTTTATAATAGGATAAAAAAGAATTTAGACATTGCTAAATTCTTATTACAGAATACTAATTCCAAAGATTTTTTGGATATATACCAGTTTGTACTAGGTTATTAATTGATTTTACTAGTTGTTCTTTGTCTTCTTTATATGTTATTCCATACCATCTAGCGGTAGTTTTTAAAACATCTACTTTTACCATTCCTTTTTTTATTTGCTCAAAGACAATATCTGGTATTAAGTATTCGCATTTATCAATATTGTCTTTATTTCTTTCTAAAAATTTAGGAAATTGTTCTTCTAAATAATTAAATATTTTAGGGGTAAAAGCAAACATATTCATTGATACTGGGGTATCATCGTCGATTGAGGAAGATTCTCCTCCTTCTAGTGGTGTTGCAACAATTTGACTAGCTTTTCTTTCTACTAAACTTTCAGTAATTTTTTCTAGATGGTTATCTTTTATTTGACATATGCCTCTTTTTACTGAACCGTTATCAGTAATTGTATTGCTAACTATGTATCCAACCATGGCATAATTATCATCAGTTTTCTTTTTTAAGTAAGTTCCTATTGTTTTATATGCATCATAACCATAAAAATCATCTGAGTTTATTATTACGAAGTTTTCTTTAACAACGT
>CAZTTM010000037.1:0-7897 GCA_964616035.1 uncultured Muribaculaceae bacterium | reverse complement strand
TGGAGGATGTAGTGTAGAGCATGAATTATCAATATTAACGGCTTTACAAGCTATGGAACAAATAGATACTGACAAATATGAGTTTATACCAATTTATATAACAAAAGATTTAGTGTGGTATGCTTCAGGAATGCTTAGATATATAGATAGTTTTAATAATTTTAATTTAATAGAAAGATATGCTACTAAAGTTAATTTAGTTAATAAAAAAGGACGTTTTGTATTACAAACAACTGGATTAATTAAGCATGAATTAACAGAGATTCATTTAGCTTTTCCAATGGTTCATGGAGCGGGTATTGAAGATGGCGTTATTCAAGGCTATTTGCAAATGATAGGTATTCCGTTTGTAGGTAATAATATATATTCAGCAGTAGTAAGTCAAGATAAGATATTATCTAAACAAATATTAGAATTTAATAATCTACCTATTCCTAAGTATGTATGGTTTTTTGATAATGATTATTATAAAGATAAAGAAACTTTATTTAAGAAGATTGATAAGTTAGAATATCCATTAATTATTAAACCTGCAACATTAGGCAGTTCAGTAGGTATAGAAGTAATTAATCGTAAAGAGGAATTAGATTCTACTATTGAAAAAGTACTTCGTTATGATAGAAAGATAATTATTGAAGAAAAGATAAAAGATTTCTTGGAATATAATATTTCAGTATTAAAGACTAATGATAAATTAATGTTATCCGCTATAGAGGAATGTATAGTAGATAGAGAGTATAAAGTATTTTCTGATAATTATTTAACAAAGAGTGAAGAAGATAATAAAGTTAAGAAAATATGTCCAGCTAAATTAGATGAAAAAATGGAATCAGATATTAAGAAAATGGCTTCAGATGCTGTAAGCTTATTTAATAATACTGGAATATGTCGTGTTGATTTCTTATATGATAAGAAAGATAAGAAATTATATGTTAATGAAGTAGAGAATATTCCATTATGTTTTTCACACCATTTATGGGAAGAAGTAAATATTTCATATAAAGAGTTATTAAATATATTAATTGAAGATACTATTAAAAATATTAATAAGAGTAGTGAAAAAATAACAACTATGGATAATAATATACTTAAGTGTTTAACAACTAAAGATATTAGGGAGATGAAGTAATGTACGCATATATTAAAGGAATAGTAGTAGAGATAGAATCTAGTTATATAGTTATAGATAATAATAACATAGGATATATTATTTATGTACCTAATCCTTATAGTTATAAGTTAGATAATGAATATAAAGTTTATACTTATACACAAATAAAAGAAGATGAACATTCATTATATGGCTTTAAAGAAAAAGAGGAGTTAAAGTTATTTTTGAAGTTAATATCTGTTAAAGGGTTAGGCCCTAAAATGGCTTTGCCAATGTTAGCAACAGGTAGTATAAATGGCATTATGGATGCTATTGAAAGAGAAAATATTTTATATTTAAAGAAATTCCCTAAGATAGGAGATAAAGTAGCAAGACAAATAATACTTGATTTAAAAGGAAAACTTGCATTAGTAGAAAGAGATTTATTTACTATTAATAATCAGGAATTAGTTGATGCTTTACTAGCTTTAGGATATAAACAAGCAGATATTAAGAAAGTAGTAGTATCAGTGAATGCTAATTTAACATTAGAAGATCAAATTAAAGAAGCTTTAAAATTATTATTAAAATAAATTAATGGAGGTGGAATATGAATAGTTTGTTTGATGAAGAAAATAATGATATTAGACCTAATCGACTTGATGAATATATTGGGCAGACAGAGGTTAAGCAAAATATAGATGTATTTATAAAGTCAGCTTTATTAAGAGACGATAGTCTAGATCATATTTTGTTATATGGTCCACCAGGACTTGGTAAGACAACACTAGCTAATATTATTGCTAATGAAATGGGTAGTCATATAAAAACTGCTAGTGGTCCAGCTATTGAAAAAAGTGGTGATTTAGCAGCAGTTTTGTCTTCACTAGAACCTCATGATGTATTATTTATTGATGAAATTCATAGGATGCCTAAGTTCGTTGAAGAAATATTGTATTCCGCTATGGAAGATTATTATATAAATATTGTAATAGGTACTGATGGTAATAGTAGAAATATAAAAATTGATTTACCACCATTTACTTTAATAGGAGCAACAACAAGAGCAGGTGATTTATCAGCACCTTTAAGAGATAGATTTGGAATAATATCTAAATTAAATTATTATACAGTTGATGAATTATTTCAAATAGTTAAGAGAACATCTAGAATATTAAATACAGAAATTACTGATGATGCTGCTTATGAACTAGCAAAAAGAAGTAGAGGAACACCCAGAATATGTAATAGATTATTTAGAAGAGTTAGAGACTTTGCTTTAGTAGAGGGTAAAGGAATAATAGATGAAGAAATATTAAATCTATCATTAAATAGACTAAAAGTAGATCAAGATGGATTAGATGAAACAGACTATCATCTATTAAGAGCAATTATTGAAAGATATGATGGTGGACCAGTTGGATTAGAGGCATTAGCATCTTCTATTGGTGAGGAAGCTACTACTATTGAAGATGTATATGAACCATATTTATTACAAAATGGATATTTAAAAAGAACATCTCGTGGTAGAGTAGCAACAGAAAAAGCATATAAACACTTAGGTATTAATAAATAGGGAAGAAAGTATATGAATAGTATAATTAATACATATAATAAATTATTAGATAATACATCCAATATTTTAATAAATATTCGTGAAGATATATTTAAAGAACTAGATTTAGGCTCGCGAGAACAGTTAAAAGAATACGTTAAAGAGTCTTTAGAACATTTTTCTTTTAACAGAGTTGAAAAACAATATTTTGAATTATTACATACTATATTTGATAAAGCAATTGATGATTGGGGAGTAAAAGTTCAAACTGGTGAATTTATTGATTATAGATTATTAAAAAAGAATTTAATTCATTCATTAAGAGAAGCCCAAGTAGTGGAATTTAATATAGATGAAGATATAAAAAGCCTTGCTGATGGTATTAATAGTAATTATTCTTCAAATATAGGTAATGATTGGAATATAAGATTACGTGGAAAAAAGAAAAAGATTATTAGTATAATTAATAAGTATAATTATGATATTGTTGATGTATTAACTAAATTAGTTCCTATAATAGTAGATGAATTAGCTTTTGTAGAAATGGATGTTAAAGATAAGAATAGTATAAATAAAAGAAAATAAATTAACAATAAAATATTAAACTTGATATTGAAAATATAATATGCTATAATGTGATTAATTAATGAGGAAGAAATAGAGTAGTTATTTAAATAGTAATAAGAGAATTAATGGTTGGTGTAAATTAATCAAGTTTAAATAATAAAATACAATTTTGGAGTTAAAACGAGTTCTCACGTTAAGAGATAGAGTGCATAAACTATTATGAAATAGGGTGGTACCGCGATTAAATCGTCCCTATATTTATAGTAGTTTTTTATTTTGAAAGGATGATTTAAATGGAAAAAATGACGAATTGGGAAGAACTTCAATGGCGTGGATTAGTTAAGGATGTTGCTGGAGATGATATAGCAGATAAAATTAATAATGAGGTTATAACATTTTATTGGGGAACAGATCCAACTGCTGATAGTCTTCATATTGGACATTATAGTTCATTAGTGACTGCTAAAAGGTTAGCAAAAATGGGGCATAAACCAATATTATTATGTGGCGGTGCAACTGGAAGAATAGGGGATCCTAGACCAACTGCCGAAAGAGAAATAATAGATATTAAAACATTAGAGCATAATATTGCTTGTATAAAAAAACAAATAGATAAATTATTTGATGGTAAAGCACAATTAGTTGATAATTATGAATGGTTTAAAGGTTATGAATACTTAGATTTTTTAAGAGATGTTGGTAAATATGTTAATGTTAATTATATGCTAAATAAAGATATAATTAATAGAAGATTAGATACTGGTATTACATATGCTGAGTTTAGTTATATGTTAATGCAAGGATATGATTTCTTAAAGATGTATGAAACAATGGGTTGTACTATGCAAGTAGAGGGAAGTGACCAATGGGGAAATATTACTACTGGTATAGATTTAATTAGAAAGATTAAAGGTAAAGAAGCTTATGCATTTACTATGCCATTAATATTAGATGCAACAGGTAAGAAGTTTGGTAAAAGTGAAGGAAATGCTTTATGGTTAGATCAAAATAAAACATCTAGTTATGAATTATATCAATACTTATTAAACTCAGATGACTCTAAAGTATTAGAATATTTAAAAGTATTTACTTTCTTAACACCAGATGAAATAATGAGTACAATAGAAGAACATAATAAAGAGCCACATCTAAGAAAAGCCCAAAAGATGTTAGCTAAGTGTGTTGTTATAGATTTACGTGGGGAAGAAGAATATGAAAGAGCCCTTAAATTAACAGATGCTTTATTTAACAATAAGTTTGATAATTTAACTAAAGATGAGATAGAAGAAGTATTTAAAGGAGAAGAAGTTAAAGATATAACTATTGGTATTAATATAGTAGACTTTTTAATTAATATGGGTGTATGTAGTAGTAAAAGAGAAGCAAGAGAGTTTATTAGTGGAAATGCTGTTACTATAAATGGTATAAAGATGACTGATGTAGATACGATTATAGATAATAAATATTTAATAGATAGTACTTATATTATAGTTAAAAGAGGTAAAAAGAAGTACTATTTAGGTAAAATTAAATAAAAGTTATTGCATAAATAATATTTATAGTGTACAATTATATTGTTCCTGTTCTTGGTATTTCGTACTCCTTACGGATACTATGAATTAGGTGAAAAATAAATAAAGGAGGAAATGAAATGGCTTTAACAAAAGATGAAAAAAGTAAGATTATAACTAAGTACAGAAGAGATGACAAAGATACTGGTTCTCCTGAAGTACAAATAGCAATTCTTACTGAAGAAATCAACAAATTAACAGAACACTTAAAGAATAATAAACAAGATAAACATTCTAAAAGAGGACTTTTAATTAAAGTTGGTAAGAGAAGAAGTTTATTAAATTATTTACTTAAGAACGATGTTAAAAAATATCGTGAAGTAGTTAGTAATTTAGGATTAAGAAAATAAATTAATGAAAAGTAGGCACTCTTTTTTGGGTGCCTTTAAATTGGCAAAAATAAATACTGAGAGTAGAGAGGAGTAATATATGAAGAAAGTATTTAATTTAAATTTTAGAGGAAGAGAAATTGTAGTAGAACATGGCGAGATGGCTAAACAAGCCCATGGCGCAGTATTAGTTAGATATGGTGATACTGTAATATTATCAACTGCTGTGGTAGCACCTACGGCTAATTTATTATCTGATTTCTTTCCTTTAATGGTATTATATAATGAAAAATTATATTCAGTTGGTAAGATTCCAGGAGGATTTATTAAAAGAGAGGGAAGACCAACAGATGCAGCAACACTTGCAGCTAGAATGATTGATAGACCACTTAGACCTTTATTTCCTGATGACTTTAGAAATGAAGTACAAGTAGTTAATACAGTTTTATCAGTAGATAAAGATAATTCTCCAGAGTTAACAGCATTGTTAGGTTCATCATTAGCAGTATCTATTAGTAAGATACCATTTAATGGACCAATAGCAGCAGTTAAAGTAGGTAGAGTTAATGGCGAGTTTGTTATTAATCCTACTGTAGCTGAATTAGAGGTATCCGATATAGATCTTACTGTAGCGGGTACTAAAGAAGCTATTAATATGGTTGAAGCAGGTGCTAGAGAAGTATCTGAACAAGATATGTTAGATGCATTAATGTTTGGGCATGAGGCTATTAAAGAATTAATTAGTTTTGAAGAAGAAATAATTAAAGAAATTGGCGTTGAAAAGATGGATTATCCTAAACTAGAAATAGATGATAATTTAAAACAAGAAGTAGATGAATTCTGTCGTGAGAGAATTGATAAATCATTACGTATTAAGGATAAATTAGAAAAGTATGCAGCCATTGATAAAATAAAGGAAGATTTAACTAATAAATATAAAGAATTATATGAAGATGTTATGAAACCTAATGATTATCAAGAATTAATTACTAAAGTATTATTAGTATTTAATGAAATAGAATATGAAATATTTAGAAATATTGTTGTTAAAGAGCATACAAGAGCAGACGGTAGAAGAATGGATGAAATTAGACCATTGTCAACCGCTATTGATATATTACCTAGAACACATGGTAGTGCTATGTTTACAAGGGGTCAAACACAAAGCTTAGCAACAGTAACATTAGGGGCTTTAGGGGAACATCAAGTATTAGATGGTCTTAGTATTGAAGATGAAAAGAGATTTATGCTACACTATAATTTCCCAGCATTTTCAGTAGGAGAAACTGGTAGATATGGTTCTCCTGGTAGAAGAGAGATAGGACATGGTGCTTTAGGAGAAAGAGCATTATCTTATGTAATTCCTTCAGAAGATGAGTTTCCTTATACTATTAGAGTAGTATCAGAAATATTAGAATCTAATGGTTCTTCATCACAAGCAACAATATGTGCTGGATGTATGGCTTTAATGGCAGCAGGTGTTCCTATTAAGACTCCAGTAGCAGGTATTGCTATGGGATTAATAACTAGTGGAGAAGATTATACTGTTCTTACAGATATCCAGGGTATGGAAGATCATTTAGGAGATATGGACTTTAAAGTAGCAGGTTCTAGAAATGGTATTACGGCTTTGCAAATGGATATAAAAATTACTGGTATTAATAAAGAAATATTAAAAGAAGCATTAGAACAAGCTAAAAAAGCAAGAATGCAAATACTAGATGTTATTGAGGCACAAATACCCAAACCACGTAAAGAAGTATCTAAGTATGCTCCTAAAACATGTATCTTTACTATTAATCCTGAAAAAATTAAAGATGTTATTGGTCGTGGTGGAGAAACTATTACGAAGATTATTCAAGAATGTAGTAATGTCGTTTCAGTAAATGATGATCATGCTGTTAAAGTTGATTTGGAAGATGATGGACGTGTTATGATATATCATACTGATCAAGAAGTAATAGATAAAACTAGAAAGATGATTGAAGATCTAACTAGGGAAGTAGAGGTAGGTAAGATATATAATGTTAAAGTAGTTCAAGTAGAAGAATTTGGTGCTTTTGTCGAATTATGGCCAGGTTGTGAAGGATTAATTCATATATCACAATTAGATTTAAATAGAGTAGGTAAAACTACTGATGTAGTTAATGTTGGTGATGAATTACTTGCTAAAGCAATTGGTTATGATAAAAAAGGAAAACTTAATTTATCTAGAAAAGAAGTATTAAAAGAAACTAGTAAGTAATATATAAAAGTCTTGTTAAAAGGCTTTTTTTAATACCTATAAAGATTTAGCATATATTTAATTAGGGGTGGATATGAGGAATATATTAAAGTCTATTGGCCTATTAGTACTTATTGTATTTAGTTTTTTTTATACAGATAAAGTTATAAATGTAATTAATAGTCAAGATGAAGTTATGATTAAGTTAAAAAGTATAGAGAGTGAATATAGGATAGAATCAGAAGATGCTATTATAGAAAATGATACTATAATACCGGGTATTAATGGTAGAATATTAGATATAGATAATACTTATAAGTATTTAAAACAAGTAGGAATAGTAGATGAGTCTTTGTTTATGTATAAAATAGTAAGTCCTAATGTTAGTTTAAGTAATAATAAAGATAAGTATATAGTTAAGGCTAATCCTAAGAAAGATAGTGTTGCAATATTAATAGCTTTAAATAGTCGAACTAATTTAAATAAAGTATTATCAGTAGTTAAAAATAAGAATATTAAAATTAATTTTTTTATAGAGTATGATTATTTAATTGAAAATAT
>CAZTTM010000036.1:0-8011 GCA_964616035.1 uncultured Muribaculaceae bacterium | reverse complement strand
TTTTGTACATCATCTAAGTCTTCTAAAGATTCAATCAATGATTGCGCTCTTTCGCTTGTTTCATCTTCTAAACTAATGTAATTATCTGGAACAAATGATACTTCAGACATAATAAAATTAGTATATCCCATATTTTCTAAGGTTTCTTTTACATCGATAAAGTTTTCAGGCTTTGTATAAATTACATAACTATCTTCTTCACTAACTAAATCATCAATATCTAACTCTAAAACGTCTTCCATTAATTTATCTTCATTATATTCTTTATCTAAAATTAAAACTCCACGACGTTTGAATAAATAACTAACAGAGCCATCTGTTCCTAAGTTTCCACCTCTTTTTGTTAATGTACTTCTAACAAATGAAGCTGTTCTATTACGATTATCAGTTAAACAATCAATCATTATTGCAATACCACCCGGACCATATCCTTCATATCTAACAGCTTCATAATTTTCATCAGCATTTTTACTTTTAGCTTTATCAATAGCTGACTGAATATTATTTTTAGGCATATTTTCCCCTTTAGCTTTTTCAATAACCATTCTAAGTGAAGCATTGTTTGCTAGATCTGGGTCACCTGACTTTGCCGCAACATATATTTCTTTAGCTAATTTTTGAAATATCTTACTACGTTCTGCATCAATAGCACCCTTTTTTCTTTTTATTGTTGACCATTTTGAATGTCCTGACATAATTTTTCCTCCTTAAAAATCAAAATCTCTAGTTAATTATAACATAATTTTTTTATATTATTCAATATAAGTTAATAAAACAGGCGCTAAAATAATTAATAATACTAATGGAACAAAGAAAAATACAGATAAAGCACTAATTTTAATTGGTAATTTTGATATTTCAGCTTTAACTTCTAGTTTCTTCTTTTCTCGTAGATAATCTATTTGATTATTTAAAGTCTCAATAATACTACTTCCATATACATTAGACTGAGCAAGTGATAATATGATATTGTTTATAGAATCTGATGGTATATATCGTTGCATATATTCCAAACTCTCCGTAAGACTTTTGCCATATTTAACTTCTGTAAGAGCATTAGAAAATTCATAAGATAATAAACCATTAACATTAGCTATTGTTATAGATATTGCTTCATCAAGATTTCTTCCAGTTTCTAATGATAAAGTTAATACTTCAAAGAAATGAATTGATTCACTCTCTAAAGCCATCCTTCTTTCATTAATTTTATTATCTAAAAATATTTTTTCAAATAAATAATAATAAATAATTGTTAATATTGGTGCTAAAACAAAGCCAATATTAAATAAATTTAAAATTACTAGAAATATAATAACTGAACTTATAATACGACTATTTATAAAATTAATCGCTGTAATATTTCTTTTCTTTCCTAATAAATTAAGTTTCTTATCTATACGTGCTATTTCTTTTTTGCTTAATATTTTTTTTGACAAATCATTATCTTTCATATATCTACACCCTTACTTTTATTATTTTTTGAAGTAAATATGCATATGTTATAAACATTAATACCATTATAAATAAAATAATATAACCAATCGTACTAGAGAATAATGGATCAAAATAACCCGGACTTATAAAATATATTATTGCCACAAAAAAGAATGGCACTAATAATAATATTTTTACAACTGCATTAGAACTTGCTGTAGAATTTTTTAATTCTTCTTTTAACTTTTTCTTATCAAATAATGTTTTCTCAATAGAAGAAAAGACATTAATAATATTTCCCCCTGTTTTATTTAAAATAGTTAATGATGATGATAAATATCTAGCTTCTTCAATATTAATTCTTTTAGCAAATCTATCAAAAACTACTTCAGTTGATAATCCATATCGCATATCACGATACATTTTTTTAAATTCCATATTAATTGGTTCTGGTAATTCGTTTGAAGCTATTTCTACTGCTTGAATAGTAGATTTCCCAGCCTTAAAAGCATTATTCATAATTATAATTGCTCGTAGCATATCATTTTCAATAGATTTTTTTCTTTTTCTTTGATTATAAATTAAGTATATATCTAAAATATAATAACCAAATATTAATACTAATACAACATTTAGTAAAGATAATTTTTTCCACTTAAAAATAGTATCTATTATTTCTAGGAAAAGTAAAACAAAACTAATAATAATTTTATTGGTAACAAAGTCCGCTGCTTCCATATCTTCTCCATAAATAACATACTTTTCATATTTTAAAGTTATTTTAGGAAATAATTTATTAGTATATTTTCTTAATTTCTTTATCAGTTTCTTATATTTTAGCATTAAACCTTCTAATACAGATATGGTATCAGAATTAACTGGCTCAACACTATATTTACCTATTCTTCTTTCATACCTCAAAGCAATATTTTGTCTTATTAAAAAGATGATAATAATTAAAACACAAATCATTACAAATATTTGAACAATTAAAGATATTAAATTACCCATCTTTTTACCTTCTTCCTTTTAATTTTTCTCTTCACATGAATACTTTTCATCTTGATAATATTTAATTATATCATCATAAGTATATGAATCTGTATCTATACTCCAACCACTATTACTTAAATCATTTATCTTCCCATCATATGTAGTAGTAATAGTATAGTTATCATCTAAATACGTACCACTAAAAACTTCATCATCTGTTGCATTTAACTTACTCTTTGCAGACGAATATTTAGTATAATCAAAATAATAATATACTGATACATCACGTAGCCAAATTAAAGTATCTTTATCAAACGCCATAGTAATAACATTATATTGTAAGTAATCATCAGTATAAACCGACTTATTGCATATTAAATTAGAATATTTTATTATCCCCGTAGATATATTATCATTAGTTTTACCTCTTGATGATATATTAAGATAATACCTAATTCCTAAAAAAGCAATTATAATTATTATTAAGACTACACCAATATAACCTATTATTTTTCCTTTATTCATTCTATCACTTATTCTCCAAAAATATCTACTAATTTTATTCCTTTTCTCTTAATTTTCTCATATACTTTAGGAATATAATTATAAACAATAAATTCCCCTTTAACCGTACCATCTTCGGATAAACCTTGTTGTTTATATGCAAATATTTCTTTAATTATAATTTCATTATTCTTTAATCCAACTATTTCTGATATAGATGTAATTTTTCTTTTTCCATCAGATAATCTATCTATTTGAACAATTAAATCAATGGCATTCTCTATATAACCCCTGATAGCAGGAATAGGCAAATCCATATCATTCATAAGAAGCATAGTTTCTAGTCTATTTGTAGCATCAATTGGAGAATTAGCATGTAGTGTTGTAATAGAGCCTTCATGCCCAGTATTCATAGCTTGCATCATATCAAATGCTTCTTTACCTCTTACTTCTCCTACAATAATACGATCAGGACGCATTCTTAAAGAGTTTTTAACTAAATCTCGAATAGTCACTTCCCCTTCTCCTTCATAGTTTACACTTCTTGTTTCAAGAGAAATAACATGACTTTGTTTTAATCTTAATTCAGCAGCATCTTCAATAGTAATAATACGTTCATGATCTTCAATAAAACCACTTAGCATATTTAGAAGAGTTGTTTTTCCCGTACCAGTTCCCCCACTAATAATGATATTTAATTTAGCCTTAACCGCTGCATCTAGAAAAGTCGCCATTTTAGCAGTCAAAGAACCCATACGTAATAAATCTTCAATACCTTCTAGATTTTTAGCAAACTTACGAATAGTCAAAACTGGTCCTTTTAATGAAAGAGGTGGAATAATAGCATTTAATCTTGAACCATCTCTTAATCTAGCATCAACCATTGGATTAGCAGCATCAATAGTTCTCCCTAGAGGTTGAACAATTCTTTGAATAGTTCTAATAATATGCTTATCATTAATAAATGATACTGATTCATCTTTAACTAATTTACCATCTATTTCAACATAAATATCAGAAGGCCCATTAACCATTATTTCCGTAATACTTTCATTATCAAGTAAATCAGTTAGTGGCCCATAACCATTTATTTCATTTTGAATAAGATTAAATATATATTTTCTCTCAAGATATCCTAAGTCATATCCAGTAATAGTCGCATCTATTTCATCATTAATATATTGTTCTAACATTACACCTTCTGGTATATTATTATCTACCAAATTTTGAATTATTTTATTTCTTAAACTATCTAATAAACTTTTATCACGAAAGACATCATAATCTTTAACATTAGTTATCTTTTCACTTTTCTTACGATTAACCCCAAACTCCTCAGTAAGTTTTTTCTTATTACTCATCACTATCATGTCCTTCCATATTTAATATATTAGTAGCTATTTTCTTCAAAATATTTATATCTCTTTTATAAGCATTATTAATACTAGAATTTAGAGTTAAAATATCACCCGCAAGAAGATATTTATTAATATTCCTAATATAAAAGTTTTTAGAAATAGTATAATCAACATTAGTTCTAATTATTGTTCTAATATCAAATAGCGTTAAATAATCAGTTCTTTGATTAATAGAATTATTTAATATAGTTAAGTAATTTGTCTTCTCAGTATCTTTAAATATACTAACTAAACTTTTCATATTTTTTAAATCAACTATATCATTAGTAATAACATATAAACTAACATCTACATTATCTAAAACTACAAGATTAGTTTCATCTAAAGCATGATTAGTATCAACAATAACAATATCATAGTCAGCTTTTGCTAGTTTAAATACTGTATTTATATATTTACTATCTATTCTCGTAGCAAGTCTAGGATCCTTTGTAGAAGGTATAACATCAATATTTTTATTATAATTTACAATATAGTCATTTAAAGAAGTAAACCTATTATTACTAATACTATCTATCAGCATAAATATATCTTTCTTATTATTTATATCTAGGCATGTTGATATTCCACCAGAATATAAATCTAAATCAATTAGTAAAACTTTTTTCTTCATTAAACTATAAATACCCGCTAAAGAAATAGCTAAAGTAGTCTTTCCGACGCCGCCTTTAACAGAATTAATACTAACAATTTTACCTGCCATATAAACACCTTCTTATTTTATTCTTTCTATTATTTTTTTATCATCTTTTATATATGCTTCATACTTATTATTAATATTAAATAATTTTATATTAGCAATATTACTTATTATTCCTTTTACTTGATAACTAACATTTAAATAAACTTTGTTATTATCTATTTTAAATGATTCAATTATAATATTCTTATTATTTAGTTTTAAAAGTTCTTGACTATTATCTATAATATCTTCTTCATCAAGATGATCAAGACAATACTCTAAAACTATATAACTAACATCATTTATTTCATTATTAGTTAATATTAAATTCCCTATATCAATTAGTAAAGTCATTATTAAGAAAAAGATAGGTAAAAGTATAATAAACATTACTAATACTTGCCCTTTCCTATTCATTTGGCACAACCCTTTCCACTGATATAGTAAATGGATCTCCTAAAATGCGATAAGCCCCAGGAGTAATTAACTTAACATTTTCATAAATTGTTAATCTTGAATATTCTTCCTCATTATTAATGTTAATTTCAATATCAGGATATGTTTCTTTTATCTTATCAATAGTAGTACCATTTTGATACATTCTAACAATATCTGCACTTTTATTTTCTAATGAATTTTTATGATTAAACACAACCCCAAAGTCAACAATAACAAATAAAATCATAAGAAATACTGGTAAAATTAAAACAAATTCTACTAATGCTTGCCCTCTTCTATTCATATTATCAACCACTTTTCTACTATAACAATTATAGCAGAGAAATAGATAAAAAACAATTAAAATATATTAATTATTTAAAATAACTAAAAAGATGAATGATTTTACTCATCCACCTTTAATTATTATTTTTTATTTTTGGGCTTATCGTTTTTAGGAGCATTTGCTTGTTGCTTTTCATCATTATCTTCTTTAAATATTAAATATATAAGTCCAATAATTACTAATATTATTAATACAATGATTATATATTTAGATGTGTTATTTGTTTCTTCTTCACTTGTTTCTTCTTTTTTGCTACTACTACTTGGTTTTAATACTTCTTTCGTATCATCTGTTGATGTATTATCAGTAGTATTATCATAAGAAGTATTACTTGTATTACCTGTTTGAACAACATTTACTTGCTCTTGTGGTACATCTTTTCTAATAACAGTAATAAAGTAATCTTTTGCCTCACCATTTTCTGCTACAACAGTAATTTTAATTACATTACTACCAACTATTAATTTTTCAGGAATATCCATTGATACTACCGAACCAATATTTTCAGCAGTTGCTTTAACATCAACGCTTTCAACATTATTTTCTACTTCAACAGTATAATCATATACTTCATCAGCTAATTCAATATTATTATCTCCTACTGTTAAATCTTTTAAATTATTATTATTTGAAGCATTAATTGTAATATCTAATGGTGTTAGAGTATTTTCTTTAACACTACTTAATCCAGCAACGTATTTAGTATTATCAAGAGTAATAGTTGTCATATCTGCAGCTTCTTTAGCCTTAAAAGTAAATCTTAATGCTTCGTACTCTCCTTCTTGATAACCATTAGTCATATTAGTTAAATAGATAAAACTATCTTCAGCTACTTTTCCTACCCAATAATCAGTATTATCATCTGGTATACTTGCTTCATCTAACATTTCTTTTTCAATACCTAATAATTCTAACTTAGTTTCATCATAGTTTAGTGTTCCATCAAATCCACTAAGACCAGATGTCCCAACTTTGATAATATAACTTACAGTAAACTCATCACCTGTTGTAATAGTTTCACTATCAGTAGTTAACTTAACATCTACAACTTTATCTTTTTCATCTAATTCAGATGGTACAACATCCCATGTTTTTTGTTTAATAACTTCAACAATATGAGCTAAATCTTCTAAAGAAACTTCCATATCACCATCAATATCTAGTGATAAATCATCAGAATCTTCTTCACCGTAATTATCATATAACCAAGTTTGTACATCATCTAAATTTAAAACGCCATCATTATTAGTATCTCCTAAAATAGATAATGTATATTTTATTGTATTTTCAAATTCATAACTAGTACTTGTTAATGTTATAACCAAATTACTAGAAACTTTATCTGTATCTAATACATCTGTTTCATCTATATAAGATAATTTATAATCAATTTCATCTGTTAAAGCATTATCTAAATATGCTTTAATATCCGCAATAGTCAAAGCAGTATCACTAGATAAAACTTTAGTATATACATATCCTTCTTTATTACCTTTACTTACAAAGAACAAATCAATATTTCTTGCAGCAATAGTATTTAATACTTCATCATTATAAGCATAATCTTGATATGCTACCTTTATAGTGTTTGAATATTCAACTGGTTCATCAGTTATACCTTCAACGGTAATACTAGTTGTATATTCATATTCACCACCTAATTTCTTTAGATAATCAAGAATAATATTATTACCTTCACTATCCTTAGCAAAGTTAATATCTACTATTTCTGTTCCTGTATATTTTTGACCGTTAATTGTATATTCTCCTGTTGGTATTAATTCATTTGTTGTTAAATTACTTATTAACATTAGCTTATCTGTATCTTGATAATCTTCCGGTACTTTTACAACTCCATCAGTTTCTTCAAGAACAGTAAGATTTCCTTCTCTTTCCATTACTACTTTAGTTTGTAGTTTACTAGTAGCACTATAATCTAATTTTAAAGTTGTGCTATCTACTAAAGTATCATCTTCATATAATTTTAATGTAATACTATAGACACCATTAAAATTATCAGCATAACCTTCTGCTCCCACTAATGTAAGTAAATATCCTTCTTCACTATTTAGTTTTGCACCCAAATCAGTGTCTGCTACTACCCCTTCATATATAGTCTTTGTTGTCTCATCTAAGTAAGTATATTCTTCTTTATAACTTATTGTATAATTACCATCTTCTTTTATTTCATATGTT
>CAZTTM010000035.1:3916-8028 GCA_964616035.1 uncultured Muribaculaceae bacterium | reverse complement strand
GGCTCTGGGGCTTCTGGAATAGTAATTATTCGTAATACTAGATCCAATGAATCTAATCCACCAACTGGAACATTGAGTGTAAGCAATAGTTATAATACAATTACTGCTAGTGTTAATGCTACTGATGATACTGGAATAGATTATTATGAATATTATCTAAGTACTAGTAGTACTTGTCCATCAAGTGGTTATACAAAAAGTAATTCTAATACTTATACATTTAATTTAACTAATACGGGTACTTATTATGTATGTACTAGAGTAGTTGATTTATTAAATAATGTTTTAACATTAAAATCTTCTTCTGTTAGTATTTCTAGATTATATAAAGTATCAATAAGATATGATACTAATGGTGGGACAATTACTGCTAGTACTGGTAGTAATACATGGACTACGGATAGTAATGGTTTAATATATAGAAATGGTAGTATCTATGAACAAACATTATATTATGAAAATACTATAGATTTAGCAGATTATAATAATAGTAGTTTTATAAATATTAGTACTGGGGATTTATATGTTGTTTCAGGAAATGAATGGGTATGTTTATCAGGTTGTAGTAATGTTGGAAAGATATATAATCAAGCTAGTAGTTATTCAACATCAGATTTTTGTGATTTAACAAGTGGTAATTGTACTGTTGTATTAGGATTAAGGCTTGTTGAAGATATAGTTGCTCCAACATGTACAATAAGTGCAAGTTCTTCTACAATAACTGCAGTACCTGCAGATGATAAAGGGGTAAGTAAATTAAAATATTATGGATGGAGTTCTACTTACTCGGGAACTAATAGTACAACAAAAACAATTAGTACAGGTACTCATACATATTATGTAAAAGATAGTTCAGATAATTTAGGAATGTGTAGTATAACTATTGAATCAACAGTAGATGGTTGCACAATGAGTAATTATTATCTTAATACTGATAGAGGTAAGTGTGTATTATCTTATGCTGCTACTCCTCATGCAGGTGGTAGTTGTTCATGTATTTCTCAATCAACTGGTAGTACGAATATGGTATCTGGTTCTTGTGTTATATCGGGTAGTTCTGCTGTATGTTCTAATTGCCCAACAAACTTTTCTCCTTCCGTTAGTTCATGCTATATAGCAAGTTATACTTGTTTAGCAGGTGATTCATTAAGTGGTAAGTGGTGTTTAAGATATGCAGATATAGAAAAAGTATGTCCAAGTGGTTATACTAAATTAGATGATAATTATTGTTATAAATAAAAATGACTCATTCTTTAAGAGAGATGAGTTTTTCATTGGTAAAATTAATGTAAAGTTATAGTAATATTGTTTACAAAGAATAAAAAAGAGTATATTATAATATTGTAGAGTGGCACGAAGTGGAAGAAAGTGGGGGATAAGCTATGTTAATTGGAGAATATCATCATAATATTGATGAGAAAAAAAGATTAATTATACCTTCCAAGTTTAGAGAGGATATTGGAGAAGATTTTATTCTTACTAAAGGTTTAGATGGATGTTTATTCATTTATTCAATGAATGAATGGAATAAGATTATCTCTAAGTTAAAGATACTTCCATTTACTAAGAAGGATGCTAGAACATTTACTAGATTCTTCTTAAGTAGTGCAACTGTATGTGAATTAGATAAGCAAGGTAGAATCAACATACCAACATCTTTATTTGAATATGCTAAAATTAAAAAAGAATGCGTTATCATTGGGGTTAATGATCGTCTAGAAATTTGGGCATTAGATTGTTATAATAATTTAATGCAGAATAACTTTAATAAACTAGATGAAATTGCAGAAAATTTATTTGATAATGGGGATGATTTTGGGTTATGAAACATGTAAGTGTATTACTTAATGAATCAATTAATTGTTTAAACGTTAAAGAAGATGGAATATATGTTGATGCTACCTTGGGTTATGCTGGACATAGTAGTGTTATTTTGAAGAAACTAAATACTGGATTTTTATATGGTATTGATCAAGATGATACTGCTATTCTGTATAGCGATGTAAAATTGAGTCAAATAGGTACTAATTATTGTATTATTAAAAGTAATTTTGCTAATATAAAGGAAGAACTACATAAACGTGGTGTTGATAAAGTAGATGGAATACTATTTGATTTAGGAGTTTCTAGTGTACAATTAGATGAAGCAGAACGAGGTTTTAGTTTTCATAATGATGCTAAACTTGATATGAGAATGGATAGAAGTAATCCAGTGTCTGCTTATAATATTGTTAATGAATATTCACTAAGTGATTTAACTAGAATAATAAGAGATTATGGGGAAGAAAAGTATGCTTATAGTATTGCTAAAAAGATAGTTTCATATCGGAATAATAAAAAGATAGAAACTACTTTAGAACTAGTAGATATTATAAAGAGTGGTATGCCAATGAAAACAATGAGGAATACTCATCCAGCACGCCGTACTTTTCAAGCTATTAGAATAGAAGTAAACAAAGAATTAGAAGTATTAGAAAAAGCATTAGTTAGTTCGTTAGAATTACTTAATGTAGGTGGTAGAATATCAGTTATTACTTTTCATTCATTAGAAGACAAGATAGTTAAGAATATATTTAAAAAATATAGTGAAGTAGATGATAAATTAAAGAGTTTACCATTTATACCAGAAGAATATTTGCCATCATATAAAGTAATAGAAAAAGGTATTACCCCTAGTGAAGAAGAACTTGCTAATAATAATCGTGCTAGAAGTGCTAAACTTAGAGTAATTGAAAGAATAAAGGAATGATACTATGAGAAATAAAAAGAAAAAAAAGTCAGGTATAACTAAAGGAGAAAGAGTTTTATATAGATTATCTATTTTTATGGTAATATTTTTAGTAATAGGTATAATACTAAGTAAATCTTCTTTATCACAAATAAATGTTGAATTACAAAAGTTAGAGAATCAAGTAGCGGATAAAAATGATGAAAATCAAAGTTTAGTTATGAAAATTAATGAGATGGTATCATTAGAAAAGATAAAACTTATTAGTAATGAACAAGGATTAACTTATAATAATGAAAATATTAAAACAGTAGTAGATTAATTTATTATTATATTAATGAAGGGAATGACTTAATATGAAAGATAAAAAGATAAATAACAATAAGATTAAGCTTAATAAATATATTTATGTTTTTATCTTTCTTTTATTTTCTATATTGGGGGTGAGATTAATATATTTATGTACTTATAATTATAAAGTAGGGGATATTACTATTAGTCAATTTATAGAGAATAGAAATATTGAAGAAGAAACTATATTACCAGAAAGAGGTACAATATATGATAGTAATGGTAATACTTTAGCAGAAGATGTTTCTAGTTATACGGTTATTGCATATTTAGATGAATCTCGTAGTGAAGGTAGTGATACTTTAAGGCATGTTAAGAATATTGAAGAAACTGCTGCTGTTTTAGCACCCTATTTAGATACTACTGAAGAGAAATTAGTAGAATTACTTAGTAAAGATGCTTATCAAGTGGAACTTGGTAATGGAGGAAGAAATTTAAGTCAATTAGAAATGGAAGAAATAGCCGCTCTTAATTTACCGGGAATAGATTTTATTAAGAGTACAAAGAGATATTATCCTAATGGAGATTTTGCTTCATATTTATTGGGGTATACTAAAAATAAAGAAGTAGATGGTAATGAAGTTAAGGTTGGAGAACTTGGCATTGAAGAATATTTTAATGAAGAATTAACAGGTGTAAATGGTTATATAACTTATGAAAGAGATAGATATGGCTATAAGATAGCTAATGGGCGTGAGTATGTAGAGAATGCTGTTAATGGCGATGATATATATCTTACAATAGATAATAATATTCAATTATTTATTGAGAATGCTGTTAAAGATACTAGTGCTAAATCAGAAGCTTCTTGGGTAGTTATGGCTGCTATGGATGCGAAAACTGGTGCTATTTTAGGTTATTCATCAACACCATCATATGATCCTAATATTAGAAATATGTCTTCTTACTTAGATCCTTTTGTTAATTATGTATATGAACCAGGTTCAACAATGAAAATATTTAGTTTTATGTGTGCTATTGATAGTGGTAGATATAATGGTAGTGATACTTATTTATCAGGTTCAAAGACATA
>CAZTTM010000035.1:0-3906 GCA_964616035.1 uncultured Muribaculaceae bacterium | reverse complement strand
A
This sequence comes from uncultured Muribaculaceae bacterium, assembly GCA_964616035.1. GTDB lineage: Bacteria > Bacillota_I > Bacilli_A > RF39 > UBA660 > UBA6414. The sequence goes on along the minus strand of CAZTTM010000035.1, from coordinate 3,905 downwards.
TATTTGATTGGAAAAAGTCTGGATGGGGACAAATTACTTATGATAAAGGATTTGCTTTATCTTCTAATATTGCAGTTGCTAATTTATTAGATGGAGTTATTACTAAAAGTGAATTAGCTAGTTGCTATGATAAGTATGGTTTTGGAAAGAAAACTGGTATTAGTTTACCAAGAGAACTTAGTGGGGATGTATCATTTAAATATGATATAGAGGCTGCAGCGGCAGGATATGGGCAAGGTATTACAATAACTCCCGTACAAATGCTACAAGCACTAAGTAGTATTGCTAATAATGGCACAATGTTAAAACCTTATATTGTTTCTAAAATAGTAGATAGTAATACAGGCGTTGTTAAGAAAGAATATAGTAAGACAGAAATTGGTAAGATAGCTAGTGAAAGTACGATTAATAAAATTAAAGATTTAATGGAAAGTGTTATAGATGGTGACTCTAGTGTTGCAACAGGTTATGCTTATTATATAGATGGATTTGATATTATAGGTAAAACAGGTACAGCACAGATATTTGATAATAAAACAGGTAAATATTTAAGTGGAGATACTGATTATACATATTCTTTTGCAGGAATGTATCCTAAAGATGATCCAGAAATTATTATATATATGGCTGTTCAAAAGCCTAAAGACTCAGTTAATTATGTTGCACCTGCAGTTAAAGAGGTACTTACTAATATTAATAAATACTTAAATATTAATACAGGAGAAGATACTAAAGAAACTATATATCTAGATAGTTATATTAATAAAAACGTTAATGATGTAGTTAGTGAATTAAATAATAAAGGAATAACAACAGTAGTTATAGGCACTGGAGATAAAGTAGTAAATCAGTATCCTAGTAGTAATACTATTATATTAAATGATAAAGTATATTTACTTACTAATAATTATAATAAAGAAATGATGGATGTTAGTGGAATGTCTTATAAAGACACTACTAATATATTAAAAATGCTAGGTATTAATTATGAAACCGAAGGAATAGGCTATGCATATGAGCAAAGTATATTACCGGGAAATATAGTAGAAGATAAAGTAATAATTAAGTTTAAAAATAACTATTAAGTGAGGAAGTTATGAATGATAAAATAAATATTACTGAATTAAAAAAGATAGTTAAAGAAATAGAGAATAGTGAATCGAAAAAGTATGGGTTAGATATTAAAATTATTCCAATATCTTATGTAAATTTGTTTGACTCTAACTTTAAGATAGATACTGATTATTCACTTGATAAGAGAATGAGTGATTATTCTTATTACTTTTCCTCTGGTGGATATAATGATGAAAAAGGTATAGCTGTAGTTTTCGTAGATTGTGTTGAAAAGAGAATTAAGAGTTTAAAGGATATACGTAAAATATTCACACAAGAAGCAAAATATGATTTAGTACAGAGTTATAATAAAATAACTAATAATGAACTTGAGTATTTAAAAATGGAAGCAGACCGTAAAGATGGGTATTTATATCAGTATAAAGGTACGATAGTGAAAGATTTATTCCATGTAATAAAGGTTAGTTATCATGAAGCTAGACATAGTGTTCAAAGGACATTTGATAGATATAGTTATGAAAGATTTTTATATGATATTGAACACTTCTTTATTGAATACTTTCATATAGATTATGATCTTAATCATGATGACTATTCTTTTGAAATAGGTGCTAACTTATATGGCACTAATATGGCAAAAGAATATTTAAAGAAAAATTATCCCCAAGTATATGAAAAAGATAAAGAAGCAATAAAGGCAATAGAAACTAAATATACAAAAGACTATATGTTATATAATCCAACATATACATTAAATAAAGTATTACCTTGGATAAGAATATTAAATTCATTTGGTAATAATGATATAATTAAGCGTGATTTTATAAAGAATACTTCTCCAGTACTTAGTATATTTCTTAATGGGGATGGTAGTTTTAAAAGGCCTAGTGAAGTTATGAATAATGAAAATTATCAAACACTAGATAAAAGAATTATATATACATTCTTTTCTAACTTATCATTTCTTAAAGAAATAAAATATATGAATGATTTATCATCAGAAGAAATTAGTATAATAAATGAATCTATGGATTATACTAGTGAATTATTTAATAATCAAATGAAATATTACAATAATAAATTAGCAATGATTCCATCTAATCATCAAAAAGAAAAATTAATTTATATGAAATTATATTTTACTAAATATAAAGATATTAAAAAATACCTTGGCTCTATTAAAAAAGATGCTAATAGTAGAAGTAGAGGCTTTTTATCTATATATTTACTAAGTTTAATAATGAGTATTGGGACAATAATTTATTTGTATATAAAGAAATAGAAATGTAATAGTAAAGAAAAAGTAGACACAAAAGAATGTGTTTATTTTTTGATAAATATATAATTATAAAAAAATTAACCAAAAGTAAATAAATATGATATAATACTATTTAGTTTGGGAGTGTTGAAATGAGAACAGATGATTTTGATTATTATTTACCAGAAGAATTAATTGCTCAAGTACCTATTGAAAAAAGAGATACTTCAAGATTAATGGTTCTAGATAAGAAGACAGGTGTGATAAAACATGAAGTATTTCATAATATAATTAATTACTTAGAAAAGGGTGATGTCTTAGTACTTAATGATACTAAAGTAATACCTGCTAGATTATTTGGTGTTAAAAAAGATACAGAAGCACATATTGAAATATTACTTTTAAAAAATATTGAAAATAATGATTGGGAATGTTTAGTAAAACCTGCTAAAAGAGTAAAAGTAGGAACTGAAATATCTTTTGGTGATGGTTTATTAACAGCAGTATGTTTAGAAGAAAAAGAAGAAGGTATTAGAATATTTAGATTAGTTTATACAGGAGTATTATATGAAATACTTGATAAATTAGGTACAATGCCACTACCACCTTATATTAAAGAAAAATTAGAAGATAAAGATCGCTATCAAACAGTATATGCTAAAAATATTGGTTCAGCAGCAGCTCCTACGGCAGGCTTACACTTTACTAAAGAATTATTAAAAGAAATAGAGAATAAAGGAGTAATAATTTGCTATGTGACATTACACGTTGGTCTAGGAACATTTCGCCCTGTCAATGTTGAAGATGTTTCAAAGCATAAAATGCATAGTGAATATTATGTTATGAATAAAGAAACGGCAAATACTTTAAATAATGCTAAAAAGAATGGCCAAAGAATAATTAGTGTTGGTACAACATCAACAAGAGTTTTAGAAACTATTGCTAGTAAATACTCAGAATTTTGTGAATGTAGTGGTTGGACGGATATTTTTATTTATCCAGGATATGAGTTTAAGGCTATTGATGCATTAATAACTAATTTTCATTTACCAAAATCAACTTTAATTATGTTAGTATCGGCCTTAAGTTCAAAAGAAATTATTCTTAATGCTTATCAAGAAGCAGTTAAAGAAAAGTATCGTTTTTTCTCATTTGGCGATGCTATGTTTATTAAATAACTGTAAAATTTGTGTAAACTTAAAAAAAATATCGAAAAAAAGAAGTAAATTACAAAAAAATACGGAATATTATAATTGGAGGGCTATGTAGTATGCATATTACCAATGAACTTATTAATGAAATAAGAAATAAAACAAACATTGTTGATATTATCTCTAATTATGTTCATTTAGATAAAAGAGGAAAAAACTATTTCGGTGTCTGTCCATTTCATGAAGATCATTCGCCTAGTATGTCAGTATCTGTAGAAAAACAAATATATCGTTGCTTTTCCTGTGGCGCTTCTGGCAATGTCTTTAACTTTGTTGCAGACTATGAACATATTGATTTCTATGACGCGGTTAAATTACTTGGAGAAAAGTTAGGCTACAATATTAGTGGCACTAAAAAAAGT
>CAZTTM010000034.1:0-8069 GCA_964616035.1 uncultured Muribaculaceae bacterium | reverse complement strand
TTGTAATTAAAAAAAGATAGATTAAATTATCTATCTCTTGACTGAACTGTAACATTTTATATGACAAAATAAATCAAATATATTGTCAAACAAATGATTTAGTGATAAAATAATAATGTCTTGTGAAAAGATATTGTTATGGTCTGTTGGTGAAGTGGTTTAACACGCGCGCCTCTCAAGCTCGTATTCACGGGTTCAAAACCCGTACAGACTACCAATGAAATAATAAAAAGTACTATGTAGTGTAGTACTTTTTTTATGTTCGATCAAATAAGATTTTTATTTTCCTTCCCTTTGTTTCTATTAAGCCTTCGTTTTTTAAGTTTTTTAATTCTCTTGTCATAGCGCTTCTATTAATGGCAAGATAATCTGCTAAAATACTATAACTAAATGGTATTGTTATAGTGGAGGATTTACTTTTGCTTGCTAGTAGCTCTAAGTATGTTAATATTTTGTCACGAATAGTTTTATTTGTTAATATTTCTATACGATTATTATTTTCAATTATCTTATTAGATAATATTTTATTAAGTTTTTTAGAAATTGATTATAAGATGTTTTTAGTTCATCGTAAAGTAATATATTTTCAAAGTCAATGATTATAACATAAGAATCTTCTTTACATGTTAGACTATATATAGTGTTATAATATTCTTGTGTTATTGTGCCAAATATAGAGTTCTCTTGTAAATCTTCAATTATTGTGGTATTACCATTATAGTCATTTTTTATAACTTGGATATGTCCAGATTTAACTATACATATTTTATTTTCACCGAATATTAAGGCTAAATCTTTACTGCTTTTCTTAAAAAATAAGGTATTTGCTTCTAAAAATTGTAATAATTTTATTTTATTTCCTTCTTTAATATTATAAAAAAGTTCGTTCATTTTACACCTCCTAAAAAAAATTATAACAAAATTATATCTTTGTTGCAAGTGCAACATAGTACTATTTATATTATGTAGTATAATTTTATCATCATATGATAGGTAGGAGGAATAAAATGAAAGTCATAAAAAGAGATGGGCACATGGTTGATTATTGCCCTGAAAAAATTGAAGCCGCAATTGGAAAGGCAAATTTGGAGGTTGAAGAAGAAGATCAAGCTTCAAGCGTTCAAATAAAAAATATTATAAGATATATTGAAAAGTTAGGTAAGAAAAGAATATTGGTAGAAGATATTCAAGATATAATTGAAATGAAACTTATGTCAATTGGTAAGTATGAACTTGCTAAAAAATATATAACATATCGTTATACAAGAGAATTAGTTCGTAGAAGTAATACTACCGATTTGGCTATTAAAGAGTTAATTGATGGAGAGAATGAATATTGGAATACAGAAAATTCTAATAAAAATTCTAAAGTAGTCACTACTCAAAGAGATTATTTAGCAGGTATTACTTCCACAGATATTACAAGGCGCTTTTTATTGCCTGAAGATATAGTTAGAGCACATGATGATGGTATAATTCATTTTCACGATGCTGATTATTTTGCACAAAATGCATTACATAATTGTGATTTAATTAATCTAGAGGATATGCTACAAAATGGTACCAATATTAATGGAGTAATGATTGAAAAACCACATAGATTTTTAACTGCTATGACAATCGCAACACAATTAATTACAGCAGTTTCATCTAGTCAGTATGGCGGAGCAACAATAACATTAACACATTTAGCACCTTTTGTTAGAGATAGTTATAATAAATACTTAGAAAAATATTCAAATAGAAAAATGTCAAAAGCAAATATTGAAAAGTATGCTAAAGAAGATTTGCAAAAAGAAATAGTTGATGGGGTTCAAACATTCCAATATCAAATTAATTCAATGACTACTACTAATGGACAAGCACCATTCTTAAGCGTATGTATGTATCTTGGAGAAACAGAAGAATACAAAGAAGAGTTAGCAATGATTATTGAGGAAGTATTAAAGCAAAGAATTCAAGGTATGAAGAATGAAAAAGGAGTTTATATTACTCCAGCATTTCCTAAACTTTTGTATGTTTTGGAAGAAGATAATATTCATAAAGATAGTAAATACTATTATTTGACTGAGTTAGCTGCTAAATGTACCGCTAAGAGAATGGTACCAGACTATATTTCTGAGAAAATAATGAAAGAATTGAAAATAGATAAGAATGGCAATGGCAATTGTTATCCATGTATGGGATGCCGTAGTTTTTTAACTCCATATGTTGATGAAAAAGGTAACCCTAAATATTATGGAAGATTTAATCAAGGCGTTGTGACAATAAATTTAGTTGATGTAGCTTTATCTAGTGGTAAAGAAATGGATAAGTTCTGGGAGATATTTGAAGAAAGACTAGAATTATGTCATAGAGCATTACAAATTAGACACAAAAGATTATCTAAAGCAACTTCTGATGTAGCACCTATTTTATGGCAACATGGTGCATTAGCTAGACTTGGTAAAGGGGAAAGTATCCATGATTTATTACATAATGGTTATTCAACTATATCACTTGGTTATGCAGGATTATATGAATGTGTTAAGTATATGACAGGCAATAGTCATACAGATGGTGGTGCTGGCCATGACTTTGGTATTCAGGTTATGCAGAAGATGAATGATAAATGTAAGGAGTGGAAAGAAGCTGAAAACATTGATTACAGTGTTTATGGTACTCCAATAGAGTCTACTACATATAAGTTTGCTAAATGTTTAAGAGAGAGATTTGGCAGAATTAAAGGCATTACTGATAGGGATTATATTACTAATTCATATCATGTTCCTGTATTTGAAGAAATTGATGCATTTACTAAGCTAAAATTAGAAAGTGAATTCCAAAGGTTAAGCCCAGGTGGTGCAATATCATATATAGAAACACCTAATTTAACAAATAATATTGATGCAGTATTAGAAGTAATTTCATTTATATATGATAATATTATGTATGCTGAACTTAATACTAAGAGTGATTATTGCCAAGCATGTGGTTATGATGGGGAAATATTAATAGATGATAATCTAGAATGGTATTGTCCAAATTGTGGTAATCGTGATCATGATAAATTAAATGTTGCTAGACGTACTTGTGGTTATATAGGTTCTAATTTCTGGAATAAAGGAAGAACGCAAGAAATAAAAGAAAGGGTATTGCATATTGATAATAAGGACTGTGAATAATAATGAGATATAATAAAATTAGAAAGATGGATATATCTAATGGCCCAGGAGTTAGAGTGTCAATATTTATGCAAGGTTGTACTTTTAAGTGCAAGAATTGCTTTAATCCTGAAACCCATGATTTTAATGGGGGCAGCGAGTTTACTGATGAGACAATTGAAAAAGTATTGTCTTTAGCAGAACCAGATCATATTAAAGGGTTATCTGTATTGGGCGGTGAACCTATGCATCCTGCAAATATTGAAGGGACTTTAAAATTAGTAAAGGCTTTTAAAGAGAAATATCCTAAAAAAAACGTCTGGGTTTGGAGTGGATTTCTATATGATGATATTATGGAAAGAAGCAAAGAAATATTTAACTATATAGATGTACTAGTTGATGGTCAGTATGATGATAGTTTGCATGATCCTACGTTGAAATGGAAAGGGTCATCCAATCAAAGAGTTATTGATGTACAAAAATCTTTGAAATGTAAGAAAATAGTATTGAAAGATGAGGAGTAAATAATGAAATGTAGAGGTTTTGAGATAGCAAAGGGTTGGGAAGATAAAGATATTCATCTTCCAGTAAGAAAGACAGCTCATTCAGCAGCATATGATGTTGAAGCAGCGGAGGACATTATCATACCCTCATATAAACCTGGAATAAAACCAACTTTAATTCCAACAGGTTTAAAAGCATATTGTATGGATGATGAATGGTATATGTTAGCTAATCGTAGTAGTGGGCCTAAAAAGGGCTTTGTTATGGCTAATAGTATAGGAATTGTTGATTCTGATTACTATAATAATGTTGATAATGATGGACACTTTTATTTCCAATATTTTAATTTCTTAGATCATGATTTAGAGGTAAAAAAGGGTGATGTTATTGGTCAAGTAATATTTATGAAGTATTTAATGACTGATGATGACAAGGCAACGGGATTACGTGTCGGAGGATTTGGATCAACTGACAAGAAATAAGCGGGTTTTCTCGCTTTTTTCTTGTCTATTTAGCATATATTTATATAGATATGAATTCAAGGATAGAAAATAGAGAGAACTCCAGACTACTTACTTTAACAGCTTTTTTAATAGGCTATGCATTAGTAGATGATTTATCTTCAACAGAACAAAATGCTTTAGGAGGATTTTTTATGTTAATAGGGCAGACTCTTAGTACGAATAGTGGTTTCCATTTTAATAATGATTGGAATAAAAGGGTACCTAGTAGTAATAATTATTCTAAAGAAGATACTGTAAGATTATTAAGAAAGGCTAATGAGGAGTTAGTAAGACAAATTAATAATTTAAGTAAGTAATTGATAATAATCTATGGTATAATAACTATGTGGTGAGGTGTATGGATAGAAAGTCTGTTTTAATAACAGGGGCTTCTCGCGGCATTGGGAGAAGTACAGCAATTAAGTTTGCACAAAATAATTATAATATTATAATTAACTATAATAACTCTTATGATAAAGCTAGAGAGTTAGCGGATTATATAGTTAGTACTTATAAAGTAGAAGTTATGATAAGTAAGGCTAATATTGCTAATGAAGAAGAAGTTAAAAATATGGTAGATAAGGCTATTTGTAAGTTTGGTAATATTGATGTTTTAGTTAATAATGCTAGTATAGCTATTGATAGTGATTTTACTTGTAAAGATAGTAATTCTTTTAATGAGATATTAAATACTAATTTAGTTGGCACTTTTTTAGTTAGTAAAGAAGTTAGTAAATATATGAAAGATAAAAAAAATGGTGTAATTATTAATGTATCTTCAACTAATGGAATAGATTCGATGTATGTGGAGAGTTTAGAGTATGATGCTTCTAAAGCAGGAGTTATTTCTTTAACCCATAATTTAGCAGAGTATTTAAAACCAGACGTAAGAGTTAATTGTATTTGTCCTGGATGGGTAAATACAGATATGAATAAAGACTTAGATAGTTCTTATATTAAAAAAGAAAATAAAAGAATAATGTTAAATAGATTTGCTGAACCTCAAGAGATAGCTAATGTTATTTATTTCTTAGCAACAGATGAAGCAAGTTATATTAATAATAGTATTATTAAAGTAGATGGAGGTAGAGTAAACTAATGAAAATAGAAGAAGTAATTGAAAAAAGTGAATTAGAACTTGCAGATATATATAAAGAAATTAATAAGATATGTAGATATAATAGTAAAAAAGTATTAGAGGCATTTCATAAGAATCAAGTAAGTGAATCACATTTTAATAGTACTACTGGATATGGGTATAATGATGAAGGCAGAGATACTATTGAGAAAGTATTTGCGGATGTATTTGGATGTGAAGATGCTTTAGTAAGAAGTCAGTTTATATCAGGTACTCATGCATTGACAGTATGTTTATTTGGATTATTGCGTCCAGGAGATATATTATTATCAATTAGTGGTAAACCATATGATACTTTAGATGCAGTTATTGGTATTAAAGATAATTATTCTTCATTAAAGAGTTTTGGTATTCAATATCAGCAAATAGATTTAATAGTTAATGAGTTTGATGTTGATAAGATATTAGATACTATTAAAAATAATAAGATAAAGGTTATAACTATTCAAAGAAGTAAGGGATATTCTACTAGAAAGAGTATTACTATTGATAAGATTAGAGATATTATTAAGAAAATAAAAGAAGTAGATAGTAATGTTATAGTAATGATTGATAATTGTTATTGCGAGTTTGTTGATTATCAAGAGCCTACTGAAGTTGGAGCGGATATTATGGTAGGTAGTTTAATTAAGAACTTAGGAGGTGGTATTGCACCAAATGGAGCTTATATTGCTGGTAAGAAGGATTTAGTAGAGTTAGTTGCTGAGAGATTAACTGTTCCTTCACAAGGTAAAGAGGTAGGCCCTTCTTTGGGACTTAATAAAGCATTTTTACAGGGATTATACATGGCTCCTAGTGTAGTATCTTCTAGTGTGAAGACTGCTACTTTGTTAAGTAAGGTATTAGAGAATATGAATATTGATACAGAACCTAAGTATAATGATAAAAGAGCAGATATTGTATTGAGTATTATATTTAGAAATAGGGATAAATTAATTAAGTTTGTGCAAAGTATTCAAGAGTCTTCAGCAATTGATGCTTATGTTAAAGCAATGCCATCTCCTATGCCTGGGTATGATGATGAGGTTATTATGGCTTCGGGTAGTTTTACCCAAGGTTCATCAATAGAACTATCAGCAGATGGTCCCTTGAGAGAACCTTATATAGCATATTTTCAAGGAAGTCTTACTTATGAGTATGGAAGAATAGCAGTAATGAATGCTGTTAAAAGATTAATGGAGGATAAATAAATGAATAAAAAATTAGAAGAATTTAATAATTATTTAAAGAATAAGAAAGTAGCGATTATTGGATTAGGGGTTAGTAATTTACCATTACTTGATTACTTAACTAATTTAGAGTGTGAAATAACAGTTTTTAGTGAAAAGAAGATTGAGCATGATATTAGTAAATATAATATAACTATATATGAGGGAGCTGGTTGTTTAGATAAATTACATGGTTATGATGTAATATTTAGATCTCCTAGTTGCCTACCTACTAGAAAAGAATTAGTTAACGCTAAAGAAGAGGGTAGTTATATTACTACAGAAGTAGAAGAAGTATTAAAACTAGCACCTTGTAAGAAAATAGCAGTAACTGGTAGTGATGGTAAGACTACAACAACTACTTTAATTAATGAAATATTAAAATGTAATGGTTATCGTACTTTTTTAGGAGGAAATATTGGAACGCCTTTATTTACTAGTATAAAAGATATGACTAAGAACGATATAGTAGTATTAGAATTATCCAGTTTTCAACTTATGGGTATGACGGTTAGTCCTGATATAGCAGTAATTACTAATATTTCTCCTAATCATTTAGATATTCATAAAGATTATAATGAATATATCGATGCTAAAAAGAATATATATAAATATCAGAGTGAAGATGGTATATTAGTAGTTAATATTGATAATGAGATAACTAAGTCTTTTACTAGTAGTCATACAAGATATTTTTCTACAAAGATAAAAACTAATTATTTTTATGTAGAAGGTGGATATATTAAGTATCAAGATAAGAATATTATAGATACTAGTAGATTAAATATTCGAGGGCTTCATAATTATATGAATATTGCTACAGCTTTAAGTGCTACTATTGATTTAATAGATTTAGATAAGACTATTCCTACGTTAGAGAAGTTTAGTGGAGTAGAGCATAGATTAGAGTTTGTTAGAGAAATTAATGGAGTAAAGTGGTATAATGATTCAGTATCATCTTCTCCTACTAGAACTATAGCGGGATTATATGCTTATTCAGAGAATATCGTTTTAATAGCGGGTGGTTATGATAAAAATCTAGATTATACACCAATTGCTATACCAATTATTGAAAGATGTAGTAAAGTAATATTATTTGGTACTACTAAATATAAAATATATAAGGCTGTTATAGAACAAGCTCAGAAGATGAAAATAAAAATAGATGTTTATGTATTAAATACTTTAGAAGAAGTAGTAAATAAAGCTTATGAAGTAGCGACTGAAGGAGAAGCAGTATTATTTTCTCCAGCTAGTGCAAGCTTTGATATGTTTAAAAACTTTGCTGATCGTGGAACAAAGTTTAAAAATTTAGTAAATAAGTTATAAATAAAGAAGGAAAGTGTTAATTTCCTTCTTTTACTATTAACTTATTATCTTTAACATCAATAATTAGTTTACTATTATATTTAATTTCTTCTTTAATAATAGAATTTGCTATCAATGTTTCAATATATTTAGAAACGTATCTTTTTATTGGTCTAGCACCATATGCTTCATCATAAGAGTTATTAATTATATAGTCTTTTGTTTCTTTAGTTAGACTGATAGTAATATGTTTATCTTTAAGTCT
>CAZTTM010000033.1:7909-8448 GCA_964616035.1 uncultured Muribaculaceae bacterium | reverse complement strand
AAATATTATAGTAAAGATAATAGTTTAAAAAGACTATGTTTACACCACTATGAAATATCTCTAATTGATCCTATAACTAATAAATTATTAATATTTAAAAGTAATATACCCCGTATATTTAATAACTTATTTGAGAGATAAATTATCTCTTTTTTCTATATGTATGATAAAATAATATTAAGTGGTGATATAAATGTATTATAAAATAACAAACGGAAGTATATCTTATGATGAAAATACTATTATTGAAGAAATAAACTTTGTTATTAAAGATAAAGAAAGAATAGGTATTGTTGGAAGAAACGGTACAGGAAAAACTTCATTACTAAAAGCTTTAACTAAAGAAATACCTATTGAAGAAGGCATTGGTAATGAAAAACTATCTATTCAAATAGTAGGAAACCCCAGAATAGGCTATCTTCATCAAGAAGAATATAATAATAATAATAATATAAAAATGCTAGATTATATATTATTATCTTATAAAGATATTATTAATATTGAAAATAAAATAAAAAAATTAGAAGATAGAATTAGTA
>CAZTTM010000033.1:0-7899 GCA_964616035.1 uncultured Muribaculaceae bacterium | reverse complement strand
TATTAGATAAATATAAATTGATTAATGGATATGGGTATAAAAAAGAATATGAAGTAGCCTTAACTAAATTTGGCTTTACTAAAGAAGATCAAGATAAACTATTAAATGAATTTTCTGGTGGTCAAAGAACAAAATTATCTTTTATTAAATTATTATTAAGTAAACCAGATATTTTAATCTTAGATGAACCCACTAATCACTTAGATATTGAAACAGTAGAATGGTTAGAAGACTATCTTAAAAGTTATACTAAAAGTATGATAATTGTTAGTCATGACCGAATGTTTTTAGATAATATCTGTAATGTTATTTATGAAATAGGATATGGAAGTTTAAAAAGATATACTGGTAATTATAGTACTTATCTAAAAAGAAAAGAAGAAGACTATCAGAAGAATTTAAAAGATTACATATATCAACAAAAAGAAATTAAAAGACTAACAGATATTGCTAATAGATTTAGGTATAAACCAACAAAAGCTAAAATGGCCCTAAGTAAGTTAAAACAAATTGAACACATGACTATTATTAATAAACCACAAAGTGCTAATACTAAAACATTTCACTATAACTTTGATCCATTAATTAATAGTAGTAGAGAAGTATTAAAAGTTAAAAATTTAGAAATAGGGTATGACAAAGTATTAAGTGAAGTTAATCTAACATTAGAATCTTTTGATAAAATAGGTATAATAGGTAAAAATGGGTGTGGTAAATCAACATTTATAAAAACTATTATTGGTGAAGTTAATCCCCTAAAAGGTAAATATTCTTATGGTAGAGATGTAGTGATAGGTTATTTTGACCAAGAGTTTAATAATCTTCATATGAATAATACTGTCTATGAAGAAGTTGATAATAGCTTTAAAGAAATGAGCCCTAACGAAATAAGAAGTTTATTAGCCATGTTTGAGTTTTATCAAGATGATGTTTTTAAAAAAATATCTGACTTATCTGGAGGAGAAAAAGTTAAACTAAGTCTATGTATTTTATTAAAAACTAGACCAAATCTTTTAATCTTAGATGAACCTACTAATCACTTAGATATTATTTCTAAATCTACTATTGAAAAATTATTATTAAATTACAAAGGGACAATAATTATAGTTAGTCACGATCGTTATTTAATAAGTAAAGTATGTACTAAACTCTTAGTATTTGAAGATAATAAAACGTATTTATATAACTATGGATATCAAGAATATTTAGAAAAGCATAAAAAGAGCGAAGTAGAACCTATACCTCAAACGGTTAAAACTAAAGAAAAAAAAGAATATATAAATGTTTCTAAAGAAATAAGTAAAATAGAAAAGCAAGTTCTTAATTTAGAAGAGAAATTAACTATTCTAAATAATAAATTATATGATGAGAATATCTATTTAGATAAAGATAAATATCAAGAAATATTAAAAGAAATTAATGAAGTAAAAGAGCAAATTAAAATTAAAGAAGAGTTGTGGGATAATTTAACAACTAGATAAACTTTATTTCTATATATTATAAGGGTTTACAAAGAGGGCTAAAAAAATTGTTTGCCAAAAAATAGCATTTGTAGTAGAATAGATAATGTGCCTAAAATAAAAAGGAACAAGGAGTTGTATTATAAATGAATATTAGAAGTAAAGAAATAGGGATATTAAATATCTTTTTAATAGAATTAGTTTCTCTATTTACTGGACTAAATAATAATGGGGCTAGAGACAATGTTAAAACTATAGTCTATAACTATGATAGTGTTAAATTAATGGCAACTAATATGGAAAAAATAGAAATACCCAAAGAAGAAGTAGATACATTTAATTATGATTTAGCATATGATATAGTTAATAATGCCCTACAATATGTTGGCTATCCATACGTCTACGGAGGTAATAGTTTAACTAATGGAACAGATTGTTCTGGATTTACTAAGTTAATATATCAGCAATATGGAATATATTTACCAAGAAGTGCCTATGAACAATTATTCGTTGGTGAAGAAGTAGATATAAATGATATAAAACCTGGTGATTTAGTATTATCTGGTTATGATGGTAAAACACATCACGTGGCAATATATATGGGAGATGGCAGAATAGTTCATGCCCTAAATGAAAATGTTGGTATAGTAATAACTGGATTATATAATATGCCAATAACAGGTATAAGAAGAGTACTATAATTAAGTATTCTTTTTTTTCTAAAATGATTATTAAAAGATGAAACGGTCACAAATTGTGATCAGTTGAAATTGAGAGTAGTAATGATAAATATCACATGAAAATTACTAAAGATGAAATTATTTAATGACTTAAAAAGTAAATTAAAAGGGAAAAATGAGTTGTCCGAAAAAATCAGACAGCTGGAATTGAGAATAGCAATATTAGTGTTGTTGACATAGGAGGTACAATTTCGGAAAGTAAGGATAAGCAGTCTTATTTGAGAAAGTTAAAACAAAGACTGAAGAAAGAAATAAAACCGTGACAAATTGTCACACTTTGAAATTGAAAGTAGTAATGATAAATATCGCACAATAAATAATTAATTTTAAGAAAAAAGAAGTAAATGCGAGGAACCTTCCGGAATATTATAATTGAAGGGATATAATTTAATAATATTCAAATAGAGGAAAGTGCTAAAACGAAGTGTCCGAAAAAATCGGACAATTGAAATTGAAAATAGTAATGATAAGTGTCGTATGATATAATAAACTAAATGAAAAATAATCTTAAGGCGTTTACAAATCTTTACATAAGATGTTTAAATAATTAATTTAATTTTAAGAAAAAAGAAGTAAATGCGAGAAACCTTCCGGAATATTATAATTGAAGGGATATAATTTTATAATATTCAAATAGAGGAAGGTGTTGGAATGAGGCAAGATAAAATGCATTTAATTAATAAGATATTTAATAATGAAACTATTAGAACCATATGGGATAAGGAAGAAGAAAAATACTATATTAGTGTTGTTGATATAGTTGGAGTAATTTCAGGAAGTGATAGACCAAGAAAATATTGGAATGACATAAAAAGCAAGTTAAAAGAAGAAGGTAATGAAACGGTGACAAATTGTCACCAGTTGAAATTGAAAGCGCAAGATGGTAAATATAGATTAACAGATGTTGTCGATATTGAAGGTATGTTTAGAATAATTGAATCTATTCCAAGTAAAAATGCTGAACCTATAAAACAATGGTTAGCGAAATTAGGTAAAGAAAGAATAGACGATATATTTAATCCTTCACTAGCAGCCCAAAGAGCAATAGATATATATCGAGCAAAAGGCTATGATGAAAAATGGATTGCTAAAAGATTAAAAGGAATTCAAGAAAGAAAAGAACAAACTGATATTTGGCAAGAAAGTGGTGTAACCGAAGGCAAAGAATACGCCATATTAACTAATGAAATATATAAAGAATGGTCAGGAATGACCGCTAAAGAATATAAACAGTATAAAGGCCTTCGTAAGGAATCACTAAGAGACAATATGGATAATATCGAAATAATTCTAGCTGACTTATCTGAAGAAACTGCGAAAAGACTTGCCCAAAAACACAAGCCTCAAGGTCTAGAACAAAATAAAGAGGTTGCTAGAATGGGCGGACACGCTGCCAAAGTCGCTCGAGAAGATATCGAAAAGAATCTAGGCGAGGCAGTTATTACTAAACAAAATAGATTAGATTATGAATATGAAGAAACCATAAAATTAGATTCTCTCAAAGAAGTAAAAGAAAATAGCAGGCTAAAACCATAAATAATTATTGTTAATTATAGAAAACCTTTATAGTTCTTTTTTCTCTTGATATTTATGATTAATTATGATAGTATATTAGGCAAATTGGAGGGGTTTGAATGAAAACTATTGATATTTCTAAAAAGAAGTTTTCTAATTTACAACCATTAATATTACCTAATAAAATTGTTAATACAGAAGCAGTTATTTATCATTTTAGGTATAGTAGCGATTATGATGGAGTATTAAAAAAGCTTTATTTGTCATCTGGTGATGTTTTTGCTAGTAAATTATATACAATAGAGATGCTTAATTACTATAGGGATATTTTACCAGAAAGTTTTGTTATTCCAGATGCATTAGTTAGTGTTAGGGGTGAAATAGTTGGCTTTTGTATGCCTAAGGTAATAGGCGATAATTTAAGTGTTTTACTTAGTGATGATAATGTTGATTATAGAGAACAATTATTTTATTTAAAATGTGTTGGTGAAGAAATAGAAAAACTTAGTAATATTAGAGAATATTCTCGTTTAAAAGATATTTACTTTGGGGATTTACAAGAGTGTAATTTTGTTGTAGATAGAGATTCAAAAAAATTATTTGCAGTTGATTTAGATAGCTGTAAAATAAGTGGTAATGTAGCAATGGCATCTAGATATTTAAATCCTAAGGCATTACTTGATTCTACTATAAATAAGTATACTGTAAATAAAGATGATAATGTTTTAGCTTATATTATTCCAACAAGTAATAGCGATTTATATTGTTATAATATTATGGTTTTAAATTATTTATACGGCGATAATATAAACAATTTAAGCGAATCGTCTTTTTATGATTATTTAAATTATTTAAGATATATTGGAATAGATTATAGTTTGTTAGATAGTTTTAGTAAATTAGTGAAATATAAAGATAATGATAATATTAGTTGTTATTTAGATTCTCTTAGTAGAGAAAATATTTGTAGAGCTAAGGGTTATGTATATAGAAGAGTTTTGGGGAAATAGATTTCAAAAATTTTTATCCCGAGAAAATAAAAAATAGTATTGTATCTATAAAAATATTATGCTATAATCTAATTGTTATCAAAATTACATAGAAGATGAGTAAATTAATAAGTAATTAATAGAGAACTTATGGTTGGTGGAAATAAGTAATTACTCTAATTGAAGCTACTTTTATAAATGCAACTAATACTTGCCGGTTAATACCGTTATCTAAAATAAGTTAAATAAAGGATGGTACCGTCTATTAAGACTCCTTAGTAGTACTATTCTTTTTTATTATGAAAGGGTGATAGAATGAAAAAATTAACAGGGGAACAAATAATTAGAACCTATATTGAATTCTTTAAAGAAAGAGGACATACTGAAATAGAAAGTAGTAGTTTGATACCTCATGATGATCCATCAGTATTATGGATAAATGCAGGCGTTACACCATTAAAAAAATATTTTGATGGTACGGCTATACCTACTAATAGAAGACTTACTAGTTGTCAAAAATGTATTAGAACAGGAGATATTGAAAGTGTTGGTAAGACAGCAAGACATCATACTTTCTTTCAAATGTTAGGTAATTTTTCAGTAGGAGATTATTTTAGAACAGAAGCTATAACATGGGCTTATGAATTATTAACTAGTAAAAAATATTTTGATATACCTAAAAATAAATTATATATAACTGTTTATCCAAATGATAATGAAACATATAATTTATGGATAAAATTAGGCATTGATAAAAGTCATATTGTTAAACTAGAAAATAATTATTGGGAAATAGGTGAAGGGCCAAGTGGACCAGATAGTGAAATATTCTATGATCGTGGAGTAAAATATGATAAAGAAAGATTCGGCATTAAATTATTAGAAAATGAAATAGAAAATGACCGATATATTGAGATATGGAATAATGTTTTTAGTCAATATAATGCTAAAGAAGGCGTAGAAAGAAGTAAATACGAAGAATTACCAAGTAAGAATATTGATACTGGTATGGGAGTTGAAAGAATGGCATGTATTCTACAAGAAACAGAAACTAACTATGAAACTGACTTATTCATGCCAATTATGGATGAGATATCTGAAATATGTCAAATAAAATATCAGGGACAAATGGAGTTTAAAGTAATTGCTGATCATATTAGGACTATAACTTTTGCAATATCAGATGGTGCTAGTTTTGAAAACTATGGGCGTGGTTATGTTCTAAGAAGATTATTAAGAAGAGCTGCTCGTATGGGTAGAAAACTTAATATCAATCATACATTTATGGATAGGTTAGTAGATGTTGTAGTAGACAAATATAAGAATATCTATCCAGATTTAGCCCAAAATAGAAATAGAATTAAAGAATTGGTAGTAAAAGAAGAGGAATTATTCCAAAAAACATTATTACAAGGTGAAAAAAGGCTAGAAACAATCTTTAAAACTAATAAAAAAAGAATTATATCAGGTGCTGATGCATTTAAACTATATGATACTTATGGTTTCCCAATTGAATTAACAGAAGAATATGCTACAGAAAATAATTTTATTGTTGATACTGATGGCTTTAAAAAATATATGGATGCACAAAAAGAACAAGCAAGATTAAATAGAAAAGTTGATAACTCAATGAATATGCAAAATGAATTATTATTAAATTATAAAAAAGAATCTAAGTTTGTCGGCTATGAGAAACTAGGCCTTAAAACAAAAGTCTTAGATATTATTAAGAACAATAAATTAGTAGAAAGAAGTAATACAGAGTGCTATATTTTCTTAGAAGAAAACCCTTTCTATGCTGAAAGCGGTGGCCAAGCATGCGATAAAGGTTATCTAAAAAATGACGACTGTAAACTTGAGGCTTTAGATGTTATTAAATGTCCAAACAAGCAACATTTACTTCATGTTAATGTTCTAGAAGGAGAAGTAGTAGCGGGTGCTGAAATTCTTACACATGTATTACAAGATGTCCGAGAAGCTACTTGTAGAAATCATAGTTCTACTCACTTAATTCAAAAAACATTACAAGAATTATTAGGAAGTTCTGTTCATCAGGCTGGTTCTAAAGTAGATGAAAATACCTTCAGATTTGATTTTAATTATCATGGTAGATTATCTGATGAATTAATTATTAAAGTAGAAGAAGAAGTTAATAAGAAAGTAGAGGCAGCAGTAGATGCTAAAATATCATATATGGATATTGAAGATGCTAAAAAACTAGGCGCTATGGCTTTATTTGAAGATAAGTATGAAAAGGTAGTAAGAGTTGTACAACTTGGAGATTCTATTGAACTATGTGGAGGTACTCATGTAAATAATACTAAAGATATTGGTAGAATTGCTATTTTAAGCGTAGAAAACAAGGGTACCGATACCTTTAGATTAGAAGGCACTACTAAAGATAAGATAAAAGATAAAATAGCTGAAATATTAGTGCCTTATCAAGAAGAAGCTAATAAATTATTGGATAAATGTCATAAACTAGTTGCTAAAGCTAAAGAAGAAGGAATTACTTTAAACTTTAACTTCAAATTTGCCGATATTGATTATCAAGGCTATCAAGATATTGTAAATTATAAACAAGAAATAGAAAGATTAAAGCAAACTGCTAAGGAACTAGATAAAGAATATCAAAATAATTTAGCTAAAAAGTCATTAAGTGACTTAACAGAATTTAAAAATCTATTAGAAGAAATTAACGGATATAATATTTTAATTGGTTTATGTAAAAACTATGATGTTTCCATATTGAAACAAGTAATAGATAGTTTAAGCAATACATATCCTAACAGTTTTATCTTACTTGCTAATATTAAAGATAGTAGTATGAATATCTTTGCAAAATCAACGATTGATAATAATAATATTCATTGTGGTAATATTGTTAAAGAAATATCTTCATCACTAGGAGGTAATGGTGGCGGAAATGCTAAATTTGCCCAAGGTGGCGCTACTAAAACTGATAATTTAAAAGATATTTTAGGAAATTATAAAACTAAAATAGTATCTATTTTGAAATAGTGTTCGCAAGAATGCTATTTTTAATTATTTATATTAAAAAAGTAAATGTTTATTGCACATCTACTTTTATGACATAAAAAAGTCTTGCATAGCAAGGCTTTGTAATCTAAATGGTCGGAAAGACAGGATTTGAACCTGCAACCCCTTGGTCCCAAACCAAGTGCTCTACCAAGT
>CAZTTM010000032.1:0-8596 GCA_964616035.1 uncultured Muribaculaceae bacterium | reverse complement strand
CAGTAAAAAAATTAAAAAATAATTATTCTAACTACTATAATATTGTTATTACTTTAAACAATAATAAGATTATTAAAACTATAGCTTTTTTAGATACAGGTAATGGTTTATATGATCCATATCAACATCACCCAATAATATTAATTAATAAACATTTAATAGATATAACTAAAGAGAAAGTAATTTTAGTACCATATAATACTGCTAGTGGGCATGAATTATTAGAGTGTATAACTATAAATAATCTATATATTGAAGGAATAGGGAATAAGAAAAAACTTTTATTAGGACTTATTTCACATAAAATAAACATTGATGGTGTTGATGCTATTTTACATAGTAAGTTATTAGAATAACATTCTCTTAGCATAAATCTTTAGACTTATGCATTTTTTCTTTTAAATTGCCTTATTTTGTTATATAATTATATCAAGGTGGTATTATGGAGGAATATAGTAGTTTAAAGGAATTATATTTAAGATTAAAACCTGCTTTTTCAGTAAAACAAAGATTAAATAAACAAAAATATTCTTATATAAAGAATGAAGATATATGGAATTATTTATCAATTAATAAATGGAAAACTGCTAATAATTTATCTATATCAGAAATGGTTGATGATATAATCCATGTTGATATAACAAATGTTGATAATTATTTAAAAGAAAAGTTAAAGAATAGTGAAAGAGTATTGGAGGATATTAAGTATGAAAAAAACTAAGTTTATTATTGGTAGTATTATTTTAGTATTATTATTTATTCTTGGAGTATATTCTATTAAACCATTATTAAATATAACTCATTATGGATTAGATTTACAAGGTGGGTTTGAGATATTATATCAAGTAGAGTCTTTAGATGGAAAAACTTTAGATAGTGATACATTATATAGTACATATAAAGCAATAGGTAAGAGAATAGATATCTTAGGAGTAAGTGAACCTGAAATATCTATTGAGGGGAATGATCGTATTAGAATTAAGTTAGCGGGTATTACAAATGCTGATGATGCTAGAAAGATGATAGCATCTACTGCAACTTTATCTTTTAGAGATTATAATGATAATTTGCTTATGACAAGTGAAGTGTTAGGCGGTTCTGCTAAGGAAACTACTGATACAATGGGAAGACCTGCGGTATCATTAAGTATTAAAGATACTAGTACATTTTATGATGTCACTAAAAAAGTAAGTACAATGACTAATAATATTATTGTTATTTGGTTAGATTATGATGATAATACTGATAGTTATGTTAAGGAAAAAGGACAATGTGGTTTGAATACATCTCATTGCTTATCAGCTGCTACTGTTGATCGTGGCTTTGCTTCAGATGTTATTATATCTGGTGATTTTACTAAAAAAGAGGCTAAAACATTAGTAGATTTAATTAATTCTGGAGCATTACCTACTAAACTTACTGAATTATCATCACGTACAGTAGAAGCTTCATTTGGAGAATTATCTTTATCTAAAACATTAGTTGCGGGTCTAATAGGTGTTATTTTAGTTATGCTACTAATGATATTTATATATAAGTTTTGTGGAATAGTTGCTAGCTTTGGCTTAACTTTATATACTATTTTATCATTCTTAATATTCTATCTTATCAATGGTGTTTTAACATTACCTGGTATAGCGGCACTTCTTCTTGGAGTTGGTATGGCAGTTGATGCTTCGATTATTAGTTTTGAGAGAATAAAAGAAAATATTTTAATAGGGAAAAGTATTGATAAAAGTTTTGATTTAGGAAATAAGAATTCTTTTACGAGTATTGTTGATGCTAATATAACTACTATTATTGCAGCGGCTATTCTATTTGCTTTAGGAGATAGTTCTGTTCGTGGCTTTGCAACGATGTTAATTATTAATGTTATAGTAACTATTTTTGTAATGGTATTCTTAACTAAAATAATTATTAAATATTTTGTTAAAACTAAAGTTTTTGATAATAAACCATATTTATTTATTGGCGTTAAAAAGAATAAAATAGTAAAATCTAGTGAAATAAAAATACCTTATGAAAAAGTAGATATTGTTAAGACTAAGAAATATTCTTATTTATTAACTATAGTATTAATTATTGTTATGAGTGGATTATTTATATATCGTGGGATTAATTTAGGAATAGATTTTTCTGGAGGTACTAGTATTTCTATTAATACTAATGGTATAGATATTGATACTATAAAAAAAGATTTATCTTCTTATCATATTATTGGAGAGAATACTAATAATAATGTTATATCTATTGATATAAAAGAAACTTTAAATGAAGAAGAAATAAAGAACTTAGGAAATAAATTACAAAGTGATTATGATGTTGATAGTGAAATATATGCTGTTAGTAATATTGTTAAACAAGAATTAATAAAGAATGCGGTTAAATCTTTAATATTTGCTAGTATTGGTATTGTTATATATGTATCAATTAGATTTAAGTTTAACTATGCTATAGCAGCTATTATTGCTTTAATTCATGATGTTCTTATGGTATTCTTATTCTTTGGCGCTACTAATTTAAAAATTACTTCTATCTTTATAGCGGCTCTTCTTACAATTATAGGGTATTCTATTAATGATACAATAGTTACTTTTGATATGGTAAGAGAAAATTATAAGAATAAATATAAGAATAAATGTAGTGATGAAGAATTAGTTGATTTAGTAAATATTAGTGTTAGAAGAACTTTATATAGAACAATTCTTACTACGATTACTACCATAGTCCCTGTAATATGTTTAATGGTATTTGGTTCTCGTGAGATAATAAACTTTAATATTGCATTATTAGTAGGATTTATAGTAGGAGTATATTCATCTATATTTATATCTAATAATATTTGGTTATATTTAGAAAAGAAAAAAATACATAAACCCATTAAAGAAGATAAAGATTTAGATGATATAAACGAATTAAAAGTAAAAGGCATAAATTGCTAGAAAGAAGTAGATATTATGAGTGTAAAAACTATAAATTTATCAATAGATGATTTAATAAATAAAGTTAGAGAATATGATGATAATGAAGAAGATCTTGATTTGATAAAAAGAGCATTTGATTATGCTTTAGATAAACACTTTTATCAGAAAAGAATTAGCGGGGAAGATTATATTCAACACCCTTTAAATGTTGCTTATATTTTAACTGATGTTAATGCCGATGCTAAAGCAATTAGTGCGGCATTACTTCATGATACTATTGAAGACTCAGATAGTACAAAAGAAGAATTAACTTCCTTATTTGGAGAAGAAGTAGCTAATTTAGTTGATGGTGTCACTAAGATTAATAAGATTAATTTTACATCTGATTCGGAACAAATGGCTGCTAATCAAAGAAAGATTTTAGTAGGGTTATCTAATGATGTTCGTGTAATAATAATTAAACTAGCTGATCGTCTTCATAATATGCGAACTATTTATGTATTATCTGAAGAAAAGCAAAAAAGAAAAGCCAAAGAAACTTTAGAAATATTAACTCCAGTAGCGCATCGTTTAGGTATGTATAAGATTAAGAGTGAACTAGAAGATTTATCTTTAAGGTATTTAAAACCAGATGCTTATTTTGATATTGTTGAAAGATTAAATGCTAAAAAAGTTGAAAGAGATGCTGCTGTTGGTAAAATGATGGAAGAAGTATCTAACTTATTAAATGAACATAATATTAAACATGAGATAAAAGGTAGAAGTAAGAGTATTTATTCAATATATAATAAATTACAAAAAGGTAAGAAGTTTAATGATATATATGATATTCTTGCTCTTCGTGTCTTTGTTGAAACAGAACAAGAGTGTTATCTTGCTTTAGGTCTTATTCATTCTAAATATAAACCTGTACCTAAAAGATTTAAAGATTATATTGCTATGCCTAAGACAAATTTATATCAGTCACTTCATACGACAGTTTTTGGTATTGATGGAGCATTATTTGAGATTCAAATTAGGACATATGATATGGATAAAATAGCAGAATATGGTATTGCATCACATTGGTCATATAAAGAAAATGGTTCTAATGTTTTAGCACAAAAAGATAGTATAGAAAAGAAGTTAGAAATATTTAGAAGTATTATTGAGTTAAATGAAGAAGCATCTACATCACAAGAGTTTATTGATAGTGTTAAGAAAGATGTTTTAAGTACTGATGTAATTTATGTATATACTCCCAAAGGAGATGTTTTAGAGTTCCCTAAAGGTGCTACTCCTATTGATTTTGCTTATAAAGTTCATAGTGAAGTAGGAGATAAAACAGTATCAGCTATTGTTAATGATAATATAGTACCATTAGATTATGAATTAAAAACAGGTGATATAATTAAAATTAATACTAGTAAAACATCTAAAGGCCCTAATAAAGATTGGTTAAACTTTGTTATTACTACTCAAGCTAAAAATAGAATTAAATCGTTTTATAGTAAACTAGAAAAGGATGATAACTATGATAAAGGTGAAGAATTATTAGAGCATGAGTTAAGGAAGAAAGAATTACCAATAGGAGAGACTATTAATAATAACTTAGATATTATTTTAGATACGCTTAATTTAAAAGATTATGATGATTTATGTACTTCGCTTGGTAGTGGTAAATTAACAGTAGCATCTGTTATAAAACTTATTAATAAGAAGAAAGAAACTACTAGTCATGATATTGATATAAAGACTCCTAGTACAACTATTAGAAAGAATAGTAAAAATGATATTTTGGTAGAGGGTATGGAAGAAATAAAATCTAGTTTAAGTAATTGTTGTAAACCAGTACCAGGAGACAGTATTATTGGCTATATTACTAAAGGTAGTGGTATTACTATTCACCGAACTAGTTGTAAGAATATTATTGATGTAGATGAAAGATTAATTAACGTTCGTTGGAATGATACTGGTAGTAAAAAGTTTGCTACAGATATTTATATCTATACTAATTCATCAGATAATTTAGTAGATATTATTAATAGGGCTGCTACTAATAATATAGTAATAGATAGTATGACTACTATTAATAAAAGTGAATATAAGGCTTATATGATGACTATTTTAGTAGAAAAAAAAGAAAAATTAGATAAATTTTGTAATGATTTATATGCTTTACCATTTATTATTCGTGTTGAAAGGATGATAAATTAATGAAGATAGTTGTACAAAGAAGTTTAAAGTCTAGTGTTAAAGTAGATAATAAAGTAGTAGGCAGTATTGATCATGGTTTAGTTTTATTAGTGGGCTTTACATATAAAGATAATTTAGATATAATTGATTATATGGTTGATAAAGTATTAAATTTAAGAATATTTGATGATGAAAATGGTGTTATGAATAAATCATTGTTAGATGTAGGAGGAGATATTTTATCAATTAGTCAGTTTACTTTATATGCTGATAGTAAGAAAGGTCGAAGACCTAGTTATGTTAATGCATTAAATGGGGAGGATGCTATAAAGTTATATGATATATTTAATGATAAATTAAAAAGTTATGTTAAAGTAGAAACAGGTATATTTGGCGCAGAT
Organism: uncultured Muribaculaceae bacterium; assembly: GCA_964616035.1. Classification (GTDB taxonomy): domain Bacteria; phylum Bacillota_I; class Bacilli_A; order RF39; family UBA660; genus UBA6414. Next base: position 3,096 of record CAZTTM010000032.1, on the reverse strand, counting down.
ATGGAAGTAAGTATTACTAATGATGGTCCTATAACGATTATTTTAGAAAGGAATAGTGATTAGTATGAAAAACAAATTAAATTATCAATGGTTAAATACTTTAATATTAGTAGCTATTATATGTTTATTATATTTAATAAAAGATTTATGGATAGGTGCTATTTCAACAATATTTAGTATATTAGCACCATTTGTTTTAGCATTTGCTATAGCATATGCTATATATCCAATTGTTAGAAAATTAACTGATTCAGGTAGTCCTAAGTGGTTAGCTGTCTTAGTAGTAGGAATAATTGGATTAGGAGGATTAATAATAGTTATTTTATTAGCAGTCCCTATGTTATATGAACAAACTTTAACATTTTTAAGTAATATATCTACATTCTTATCTGATATATCTACTAAGTATGCTATAAACTTAGGAGAATGGCAAACTACTGTTAAGGATCTTAGTAGTAGTATTATTAAGAATGTTGGCTCATATATCTCTAATGGTGCAGTTAATATTGTTAACACATCAGTTAATTTCTTTACTAATTTTGCAATTATTGTTTGTGTTAGTTTATATTTATTATATGATATGGATAAGATAAGAAGTTGGATAAAAGAGTATTTACTTAGAACCAAGAGAAGAACTTATCAATATGTTAAGAAATTAGATAGTGAATTAAATAAATATATTGGTGGATTAGGAATGAATATTTTAGCACAAACTATTGAATATACTGTTGCTTTCTTACTTATTGGACATCCTAACTATTTAATACTAGGAATAATATCAGGAGTATCTTGCATTATTCCAATGTTTGGTGGTGTTATAGCGGCAATTATATCATTATTAATATCATCAGTAATAAGTACAAAAGTATTTATTGGGACAGTTATTATATGCATAATATGTCCTAATATTGATGGATATGTTATTGGCCCTAAAATATATGGTAAAAGTAATAAGATACCACCATTAATTACTATATTTGCTGTTTTTGCAGGAAGTGCTATCGGTGGATTTTGGGGAATTGTTTTATCTTTACCAATTGCAATAATAATTAGAACAACATATATCTTTTATCAAAAAGATATTGAAAGACAAATAGGTAAAATACATAAAAATAAAAAGAAAGAAGGATTACAATGAAAAAATATATAATAGGAATTATTTTAAGCTTATTTATTGGTATTAACACAGTTAGTGCTTATGAAATAAATACAGCTGATACACTTAATTTAAAAGGTGAGATTACTTCCTCATCATTTGGCTTTGGTAATATAATTAATGATGAAAGTAAAATAGATGGTTTAGGAATAATGTTTGGTAATAGTTTAAATATTACTTCACAAAGCGATTATTCAATTAATTTTGGTAATGTTATTAACTATAAAGGTACTACAAAAGATTTAATAATATTTGGTAATAAAGTAGTTATTGAAAAAGAAGCAGTTATAGAAAGAGATTTAATAATATTTGCATCAGATATTACAATAAATGGCCAAGTAGGAGGCAATATTCGTATTACTTCAAAAGATGCATTAATAAGTACGGGTTCAACATTAGAAAATATTTATACATCATGTGATAACTTAGTTATTGATGGTAATACCACTATTAATAATTTAACATATAGTGAAGATGCTACAATAGCCTTAAAAGAAGGTACTATTGTCAATAAAGGAATGATTGAAACAGCTGATACTGATGAGAAAGATTTAAGTACACTTAATTCTACATTCTTATCATTAATAAGTAATTGGTTAATATTTGCAATATTATTGTTTGCAGTACCTAAACTATTAACTATACCTAAAGATAATTATGGTAAAATAGTAGGATATGGAGTAGGGTATATGATTGGATTACCTATTATATCTTTATTACTATTACTAAGTATTTATGGCTCTAAACTATCTATTATCTTTATTATAGTATATATATTAAGTATGCTAATATCTACACCAATAACTGGATATATTATTGGAAAATCTATTTGGGATAAGTTTATTAAAAAAGAAGGTACGGATTATCTAAAAGGATTATTAGGTATTACTATATTAGTTTTATTATCCATAATACCTTATTTAAATATCTTAATAGTATTAGGAACATTTGTTATAGCAACTGGTAGTATTATTAAATTAATATTAGAAAATAGAAAAAGAAAATAAGTGGTTTTATTAACCATTTATTTTCTTATAAGAAAGGAATATATATGAAAATATTAATAACTGGAGCATCTTCAGGAATGGGTAGAGATATGGCACTATATCTTTTAGATAATAATCATGAAGTATATGTTGTATCAAGAAATAAACAAACTTTGAAAGAACTATATAAAGATTATAAGAATGTTAAAATATATGAATATGATTTATCTATAGAAGATAATTGTTATAATTTATATAATAAATTAAAAAAAGAAGATATAGATATATTAATTAATAATGCTGGATTTGGTGATGCAGGAAATTTTAGTGAAACAGATATTTCTAAAGAGATAGATATGATTAATTTAAATATTAAAGCATATCATATTCTAACTAAATTATTCTTAAAAGATTTTATTCAAAAAGATAAAGGACATATCTTAAATGTATCTTCTATGGCAGGTTTTATGCCAGGACCTTATATGGCAACATATTATGCTACTAAAAATTATGTTTCTAGCTTAACATTAGCTATATATCAAGAATTAAAAAGAGATAAATCTAATGTAAAAATATCTTTATTTTGTCCCGGCCCAGTTAATACTAACTTTAATAATGTTGCTAATTGTAGGTTTACGGTTAAAGGATTAGATAGTAAAAGTGCTAGCAAATATGCTATAGATAATATGTTTAATAATAAACTATTAATTATACCAAATAATATGAAATTATTAAGAATATTAGCTAAAATATCTCCTATAAAATTAACTTTATATATAAATAGTTATATTCAAGAGAGGAAAATTAATAAATAAATACTTGTATCAAAATCTAATTTATGATAAACTTAATCTAGGGTAAGAAAAATAAATATTCTTCCCAAGTAGAAAGGAGTTAATAAATATGAATAAAAAGAATAATAATTTGTTAACTTCTAGTTTACTTGGGGGGGGG
>CAZTTM010000031.1:0-8675 GCA_964616035.1 uncultured Muribaculaceae bacterium | reverse complement strand
AGAAAAAAGGGAACAATTATAACCGTAGTTAAATCAAGTGGTGGGGACTTCCATTATCTCGAAGACTATACAAGCCTAGATTACGAAGAAGTCAAAGCTAAACTAGAATTATTAGGAATTAATGTTTTAATAGAAAGAAAAGATGTTGAAAATAAAGATGATTATAAAGATAAAACCGACATCATCATAGACCAAAACCCTAAATATAATAGTGAAGAAGATAAGATATTAGAAAGTGGAGATACAATTACTTTATATATTCCTAATATAGTTGAAGAATATCCTAACATGGTTGAAGAAGGATGGACATTATCCGAAGTAATAGCTTTTGCTAATGAATATAATGTATCAATAAGCGTATTAGATAAAAATGATAAAGTAGTATCACAAGATAAATATGAAGAATTAAAAAATAGCAAAATAACTTATCAATCAAGAATAGGGGATCCAATTATTAGTGGAATAGGTATCAAAGTAAAAATTGCTGATGTCTTACCAGAAGAGAAACCCGCTAGTAGTAGCAGTAGTGAAAGTAGTACAGAATAGGAGTAAAATATGCAAGGTATAATTGTTAAAAACATTAGCAACGACTATACAGTAAGAAACAATAATCAAGATTATATCTGTAAATGTAGTGGTAAAATAAAATATTCAAAAATAACTCCCTTAGTAGGAGATAAAGTTATCTTTAATGAAAAAAATAATTATATTGAACAAATATTACCACGACAAAATGAACTAATAAGACCAAAAGTAGCTAATATTGATATTGTATTAGTAATAACTAGTGTTAAGAATCCTAACTTTGATACTTATCTACTAGACAAATTATTAACTATTATATCTTATAACAATATTACCCCAATTATATGTCTAACAAAATTAGACTTACTAGAACCATCGGAATTACAAGAAATAAATAAATATATAAACTATTACCAAAGTATTGGCTATACTGTTATAACTAATACAGAATTAGATAAAATTAAAGAATTAATTAAAAATAAAATAGTAGTTTTTGCTGGTCAAAGTGGCGCTGGGAAATCAAGTTTATTAAATAAATTAGATAATAATCTAAATCTTCAAACTAATGATATATCGTATGCCTTGAATAGAGGTAAACATACCACTAGACATACTGAACTATATCAAGTCGGTCCAGCATTAATCGTTGATACTCCAGGATTTTCTCAAATAGATTTTACAAATATGACTAAACTAGATATAAGAGATAATATGAAAGAAATGTTTAATAATCTCCATTTATGTAAATATAGTGACTGCCTTCATACTAAAGAAGAAGGATGTCATGTCATTGAATTATTAAATAAAAATGAAATATTACCATCTCGCTATAAAAATTATCAAAAATTTATTAATAATAAGTAGGTGATTTAATGAAACTATCAGTATCTATCTTATCAACAGATAATAAAATAGAATATGTAAGAAAACTAAATAATACTAAAACAGATTATATACACATTGATGTTATGGATGGCTTGTTTGTTCCTGACACTAAGTTCCCCATTGAGGAAATAAAAGAAATAAATAAAATATCAGAAAAAAAACTAGATATTCACTTAATGGTTGAAGATCCAATTATCTATATAGAAAGATTAAATAGTATGAATATTAACAACATAACCATTCATATTGAAATAAATAAAGATATAGATACCTTAATAGACAAAATTAATTCCCTAGGCTACCACGCAAGAATAGCAATTAGCCCAAACACTAATGTCAAATTGCTAGAACCATATCTAAATAAAATAGAAGGCATCTTAATAATGAGTGTTAACCCAGGGAAAGGTGGTCAAGAGTTTATTCCAAGTACACTAAGTAGAGCAGAATATGTTAAAAGGCAAAATAATAATATGTCTATAGAAATAGATGGTGGTGTTAATAACACGAATGTTAATTTAATAAAAGATAGTGGAATAGATACAATAGTCGTAGGCTCTTATATTACTAAAAGTGAAGACTATCTTAATAGAATAAATAACTTAATATCAGTATAATGCTGATATTTTTTAATTTATATAAAATGTAGATATTTTGAAGTTTAAAAAAAGTTAAAATTACCCAATATATACATAGAATATAATATGAAAGGAGTATTATATGATAGGTAATTTTAATGAAGATGCCCAAAATATCTTAGTAAAAGCCAAACTAGAAATGTTAGATTTGAACCATCCATATATTGGAACAGAACACTTAGTACTTGCAATATTACACACCAATAGTGAATTATCAACAAGATTAAAAGAATATGGATTAACTTATGATAAGTTTAAAGAACAAATAATAAATATAATAGGAAAGGGTAGTAAGAAAAGTGAAATATTCTTATATACTCCATTACTAAGAAAAGTAATAGAAAATGCTATATTAGATAGTAAAGATAATAATAATGGGGATGTCACACCATATCACTTATTTTCATCTCTTTTAGAAGAAGGCGAAGGAATAGCTATAAGAGTATTTATCTCAATGGATTTAGATACAGAAACAATGTATGAAGAATTTGCAAGTAAATTAATTAAAAAAAAGAAAAAGAAGAAAAAAATATTAGTAGAAGAACTAGGAATAGACCTAACAGAGAAAGCTAAAAATAATTTATTAGACCCTGTTATTGGTAGAGAAAAAGAAGTTCAAAGAGTATTAGAAATATTGTGCCGAAGATGCAAGAATAATCCCTTATTAATAGGTCTACCAGGCGTTGGCAAGACAGCTATTGTAGAAGAATTATCCAGATTAATTGCAAATAACGAAGCAGGAATATTAAACGGCAAAAAAATAATCTCTATTGACATGGCCTCGCTAGTCGCTGGAACTAAATATCGTGGTGAATTTGAAGACCGCATGAAAAAATTAATTAAAGAAGTTGAAAACGATAATGAAATAATTTTATTCATTGATGAAATACATACCCTAGTAGGTGCTGGAGGAGCTGAGGGTGCTATAGATGCATCAAATATTTTAAAACCAGCCCTTGCCCGAGGCAAAATAAGAATAATTGGTGCTACTACTACTGCAGAATATCATAAATATATTGAAAAAGATGGAGCATTAGAAAGAAGATTCCAAAAAATATTTATTGAAGAACCATCTATTTCTGATACTAAAAATATCTTATTAAAATTAAAACCACTCTATGAAAAATACCATAAAGTAAGTATGAGTGACAATATAATAGATTCAATTATTACCTTATCAGAAAAGTATATATATGACCGCAATCGCCCGGACAAAGAACTAGATATCATGGATGAAGTCTGCTCTAAAGTAAGTTTACAAAATAGTCCAAATGAAGAAACAAATAACTTACAAAAAGAATTAAATGATATAAGAGATAAGAAAAAAACGTATATACTAGATAATGATATAAAAAAAGCTTATTATTATCGCCAAAAAGAAAACGAAGTATTAAATAAATTAAATAGTCTAGAACTAAGCACTACTAATATCAAAGAGGTATCTATACAAGATATAGCAAGCGTTATTAATAACCGCTGTTCTATTCCTATGTATGAAGTATTGTCTGACTCTCTAAAAAGTATAAAAACCATTGAAGATAATCTAACCAAAACAATTATTGGTCAAGATAAAGTTATAAAAGAGTTAATTAACATCACAAAAAGAATAAAACTAGGCTATAAAGATAATAAATGCTATTCACTACTATTCATCGGGCCTACTGGTGTTGGAAAAACCTTAACAGCAAAGAAATATGCCCAAAGTTTATTAGGGGAATCCAGTCTTATAAGACTAGATATGTCAGAATACTCTGATTCTACATCTATTAATAAAATAATAGGCTCTAATCCAGGTTATATTGGATACGAAGATAAAAATATTCTTGGTATTATCAAAGAAAAGCCTAATTCTATATTATTGCTAGATGAAATAGACAAAGCCCATCCAAATGTAATTAACTTATTTTATCAAATATTAGATGAGGGTAAAATAAAAGATAATCAAGGGAACATCATAAGATTTGATCACATAATAATTATCATGACTTCAAATGTCGGATTTGAAGAAATCAAAGTAGGATTTAATCAAAATAACGAAGATGAAGTTATAACATTATTAAAAAATGCTTTTTCTCCATCATTTATTAACAGAATTGATAATATCATTACCTTTAATAGTTTAAATAAAGATAACATAATAGATATAATAAATAATAGAATAGACTATATAAAAAATAAATATAATAATATTACAATAAATATTGATAATAATATACTAGAAGAAGTAATAGCTAAATGTAATTATCAGGAATTTGGTGCTAGAAAAGTAAATAAAGTACTAAACAATACTGTCGAAAACAAAATAATAGATGCTATTATTAATGAAAAAGATAGTATAACTATTACTTCTAATAAAGTAGTAAATATTTAGGACTAACCATAGTCCTTTTTTCATATACTTCTATAGGTGATACTACATGAAAAAAATATTATTAACAATGGTAGTATGCTTATTTCTTATATCAAAAGTAAATGCCAGTACCTCCTCTGCCTATGAATATGTCCTAATGGATCAAACAACTGGTAGAGTACTATCTTCCAAAAATGCCAACTCTCCACGTTTAATAGCATCTATTACTAAGATAATGACTTGCTTACTAGCCATTGAATCAAATAAATTAGATGAAATTATAACTGTTGATGAATCAATAAAAAAAGCATATGGTTCAGGTATCTATATTGAAGTAGGAGAAGAAATGACCTTAAGAGATATGCTATATGGTCTAATGTTAAGAAGTGGCAATGATGCTGCCATAATGATTGCCTCATATTTAGCAGGTACTGAAGAAGATTTTGTCCTCATTATGAATAATAAAGCAAAAGAAATAGGCATGAAAAATACAATATTTACAAATAGCAGTGGCCTAGATAACGATACTTCAGGTAATTATTCTACTGCTTATGATATGGCTTTATTAACAAGATATGCTATGCAATACGATGAATATAAAAAAATAGTCGAAACCAAAAAACACATTGTTAAAACTAACTATAAAACTTATTCTTGGACTAATAAAAACAAACTACTAAAATATAACTTTATAACAGGAGGCAAGACAGGATATACCGAAAAAGCAAAAAGAACCCTTGTTAGTACTGCTACCATTGATAATATGAATCTAATTGTAGTAACCATTAAAGATAATGATGACTGGAATACACATCTAGAATTATATGAATATGCTAAAAATAATTATTCTTCATATAAAGTATTGAATAAAAAGAAATTTAATATTATTGGAGATACTTTTTATATAGGAAATTTTTATATTAAAAATAATGTTTACAAATTATTAAAGAAAGATGAAACAAGCTCTTTAATATCTAAAATAAAATTAGAAAAGTTAAGTACATATAATAGCGGTGATAAAGTAGGATATATCGAAATATCCATGAATAATAATATTTTATACAAAGAAGATATTTATATAGAAAAAACATTAAATACTAAGTCTAGTTTCTTTAAAAAAATATGGAGAAAGATATTTAAATGATAAATATTATATGGGGATTATTTATTGTAGTAGGAATATTATATAGTTTCTTTAACCCAAGTATTAATATGACAGATATTATGTTATCATCATCAATAAGTTCATTAAAACTAATCTTTAATATTTTACCACTTATGTGTTTATGGCTAGGAATTATGAATATAGCCAAAACTAGTGGTTTACTAGATATATTATCTAAAAAAATAACTCAATTTCTAAAAATATTATTTCCAGAAATACCACCTAATCACGAAGCATTCTCTTATATAGCATCTAATATTATAATGAATATGCTAGGACTTGGTAATGCAGCAACACCCTTTGGATTAAAGGCCATGAAAAGTATGCAGGAATTAAATAAAACTAAAGATACTGCAACAAGAAGTATGATAACTTTTCTCATAATAAATACATCATCAGTAACTATAATTCCTACTACGGTCATATCTTTAAGAATATTAAATGGATCATCTAATCCAAGTGAAATAGTTCTAGCAAGTATTATAACAACATTTTCTTCTTGTATTATTGGTTTAATTATTGATGGAGTAATCTATCTTTTTAGGAGGAATCAATGAATATTTCAAATCTAATCATTCCCTTAATAACAATAATTATCATTATCTATGCTGTATATAAAAAAGTAGATATATTCTCATCATTCTTAGTAGGAGTCAAAGAAGGACTAAGTACAACTTTAAGTATTTTTCCTACTATATTTGCAATGGTAATAGCGGTTGACATCTTTCTTAAAAGTAATCTAATTACTGATATAACAAAACTTATAGAGCCTATCCTAAGTAAAATAAATCTAAACCCTAGTCTTATTCCATTATGCCTACTAAGGCCAATATCCTCATCTTCATCATTAGTAATATTAAATAATATTTTAAAAGTATATACACCCGATAGTATGGTAGGAAGAATAGCTTCAGTTATTCATGGAAGTACTGATACAACAATCTATGTCATCAGTCTTTACTTTTCATCAGTAGGTATAACTAAGATAAAACATTCTCTTATAATAGGCTTATTAGTGGACTTATTCTGTATAATTATTGCCATTATAACTGTTAATTCGCTATTTTAAAACTAAAAACATTTACAATACAGTCATTTATGATATAATTAAGTTGTACGGTGGTAGTTATGAAAACTAAAATCAAAAGAATAAAAAGTGATTCAAAAAAACAAGTAAAAAAAATAAAAAAAAATATAATTAATATAAAGAATAATATTGTAAAATTCTTTAAAGAAGATGGCAAGAAAGAAAAATTAATTAACTTATTAACTAGAATTTGGAATTTCTTAAAAAGAAAAGATGTATTAGAGATAATTTTGTTATGTCTTCCATTTGTAATAATTGATTTATCAACAAGATTATTTGCTCATCAAATAGAGTTCTATCCAATATTTAGTATTAGTCCAAGACTATTTTCTTTAGCATATATTATTCTATTTGCGGGAATTATATTAAATATAGGAAATAAAAAAGCTAAGATAGTATATAGTTTAATTTTTATTATATGCCTTGCTTTATATTTAGTTAATAATATATATTATAGTGCTACTAATAATTTTTTTAGTTTCTCAATGATGGAATTAGCTAGTGAAGGTAGTAGTTATATTTATGACGTATTAAAAACATGTGATTTTTATGTCTATGTTGTAGCATTTATGATTCTTGCTACTTTTATATTATCTTTGAAATATTTTCCTAATAGTAAAACTAATAATAAGAAAATAGTAATGGTGGTATTTATATTTTTAGTATTACATACTTTTGCCAAATGCTGTTTAGGTAAGGCAAACTTTGAACTTACTTGGGACACATGGCGAAACCCAAGAAATGTTTATAATAATTTTAATGATAGTAATAAGTGTCTTGCTTTAGCGGGTATTTATGAATATAGTATTAGAGATTTCTATATCACGTATATAAAGCCAGAAACAAAGAAAAGTGAAACAGAAAGTAAGTTTCTAGAAGATGTTTTTAGTGAAGAAAATGATAGTACTTCTAATAATAAATATACGGGAATATATAAAGATAAAAATGTTGTTTTCTTACAAATGGAGGGTATTGATAGTTGGCTTTTAACAGAAGAAATTATGCCAAATACGTATAGTTTACTTAATAATTCAATAAACTTTAATAACCATTATTCATTTTTTAATGGAGGAGGCTCAACATTTAATTCAGAATTTGCTGTTAATACAGGTTATATGACACCATATACATATCCAATAAATGCCTATACTTTAAATAAAAATGATTTCCCATACTCTATGGCTAATTTAATGAAAGTAATGGATTATTCAATTAAAGCTTTTCACATGAATAGTAGTGAATATTATAGCAGAGGTATTAATTATTCTAACTTTGGTTATGATAGATATTTTGGCCTAAAAGATTTAGGAACATATTTTGATAATTCTTATAATTTAGATAGAGAATTAATTCTAAATGAAACATTCTATGATGAAATGTTTAAAAATGAAGGAAAGTTTATTGATTACATAATAACTTATAGTAACCACCTTCCATTTACTACAAGTAAAGGAGTATGTCAGCAATTAGTAAGTATTGATTACGCTGAACAATTAGAACCTTTATCTAAGACTGAAAGAGAAGAATTTATAAATAATTTAAACTTAACTGAAGAAGACTGTATCAAAAGACAAGCCAAAGAAACTGATTATATGGTTGGCTTATTAATACAAGCATTAAAAGATAATGGCTTATATGATAACACTATTATAGTAGCATTCACTGATCATTATTTATATACTGCCACTGATGAAACCCTATCTAATTACAAAGATACAAGTAATAATTTAGTTAATAAAACACCATTCTTTATCTGGAGTAGTGGTCAAAAAAGAGTAGATATAAATAAGGTTACTAGTCAATTAAATATCTTACCAACATTCCTAAACTTAATGGGAGTAGAATATAATGAAAAGTGGTATGTATTTAAAGATGCTTTAGGTAATAGTGATACTCTAACTATATTCAGTGACTTATCTTGGTATGATGGTAATTTATATGTGGTTGATGGGCAAGTAAAAAATAATAAATCTGTTGATGAAATAACTCTAGAAGAAAAGAATAGTTTAGTAGAATATTATGTTAAGA
>CAZTTM010000030.1:0-8760 GCA_964616035.1 uncultured Muribaculaceae bacterium | reverse complement strand
CATACATCAAATTTATTAGTTTAATAAAATTTGTTAAAAAATATAAAACCAAATAATTTATTAAATTAGTAGATATTATTATTAAATTAAAATAAATAATTTATCTACCTAATAAATGATAAAATAATAAAATGTGTATCACAATTTAATAGATTATAACCTAAAGTACTAGTTATAATACCCGTCTTTTTTAATCTACTATCAAATATAGAAGTATCAGAAAATATAATATTAAATATTAAGAATAAAATAATATTAAGTTTTCTTATTTCCATATCATAATCTTCAATATTAAGTTTTATATTATAAGCAAGTTTAGGAGTATCAGTATTTATTTTTATAACCTCATACTTTTTAACTACACTATCTTTCTCAAATACTTCAGGTCTTTTAACCATATCTCTCTTATCATAATTCTTACTATCCATTTTCTTTTTTATAACTTCTAATACTTTATCTTTATCAAAAGAACCCGTAATAACTAAAAACATATTACTAGGATGATAAAAAGTATTATAACAAGTTTCTAAATCTTCTTTAGTAATACTATTAACTTCTTTTTTAGTACCAATAATTGACTCTTTAAAAGAATTACTATGTAATGTATTTTCCCTAATCTTATCATATAAAATATCCATTGGTCTATCATCACACATATTAATTTCTTGAGTAATTATTCCTTTTTCTGACTCAACATTCTCATCAGTTAAATTAATACTACCTACAAAATCTAATAAATATTCAATATTATCTTCTAAACTATCTGGCCCTGAAAATAGATATGTTGTATTTTTAAAAGTTGTATAAGCATTAGTAATTGCTCCACTTTTTGCATAAAATTCTTCTGGTTGAGGGTCTTTTTCTTGAACAAACACTTTATGTTCTAAAAAATGAGCTATCCCATTAGGAAACTTTTTCATCTTAGTACCATTATATGGTATAAATTCATTATATATAGAGCCATATCTAGTTGTATATGTAGCATAGTTATTATGAAAATTATCTTTAGTATATAAATAGACATCTAATCCATTACTTAACTTTTCATAATATATTACTTCATTAATCTTCTTAATTCTAATCTCCTTCATGTTGTCCCTCCAATACATATACTGCATTTGGTCTTACTTTCTTAGCCAAAGAAATAATATCATCTTTAGTTATTTTTTCAATATTTTTTATTCTTACCTCAGCATCTTCTGAATTAACTAATACTTTAGCCAAATAATTATTTATAATACCTGCTGGATAATCAAAACTTGTGATAATGCCACTAATAATTGCTTTTTTAGAAGATTCAAGTAATTCATCATTAAACTTACCTTTACTAATATCTACTAAACTCTTTCTTACAAGTTTTAATACTTCATCATCATTACCTACTTCAATTCCTGCATATATAAATAAAATATTATCATAAGCCTTATGAGAAGAATTAACATAATAAGCATAAGAATTCTTACCTCTAATTGTATCAAACAACATTGAATTAGAAGAACCTCCTAACATCTCATTATATACAAGTAAAACATACTTTCTTTCAAAGTCAGTTAAACTATTTAATGAACATAACATAGTAAACTGACTTTGATTAGCATCTTCTATATCCTTATATTTTTTTATTCTTTTAACAGGTTCTAATTCACTAACTAAAATATCGACTCTCTTAGGATGAAACATACAAGCTTTAAAATTATCTTTAAATATATTTTTAATCTTATCACCATCAACTTCTCCTACTACAAATATATCAATAATACTATTATTAATAATATCTTTATAATACGTATATAAATTTTCACTATCTATTTTATCAATATCTTCTATATATCCATAAGGATTATATGAATAAGGTTTATCTGAATACTTAGAAAATAAATTAAATAAAGCATATTTTAACTTATTATCTTTTATACTATGAATATTCTTAGCCAACTTATTCTTACTCTTTTTTAAATCATCATCATTAAACTTCTTATTCTTTACATTAGGATTAAAAATAACATCTAGTAAAAACTTTATTGACTCTTCATTCATCTTATTTTCAGTATATATCTCATTTAAAAATCTTGTTCTAAAAGATAAGATATTATCATTACCTATTCTAATATTAGATGAAGATAACTTTAAATCATAAAGATTTTCTGTTTCTTTAACTAACTCTATTTCAGACGGATAATTATATGAAGAAGAAAGCAACATATCTTTCAATATATTAGTTTTAGTAATATTTTTAGCATCTACACAGTATCTAAAATCTACTTCAACTGTAATTGTTTTAAACTTATTAGTATTAATAATATGTAAATTATAAGCATTCATATCATAATTTGTATATTTCATATCTTCCTCCTAGTTATTATTGTGGCAATTTTTTATAATTTTAAACAACTTTCTAAAGATAAGATAATCATATCATTAAGATTCTTTTCTCTTTCTTCACTATTCATCTTATCAGTAAAACAGAAAGAATCAGATACTGTAAGAAGTGCTGCTACATTCTTACCTAATACTCTTGCATTATTAAATAAACTAAAAGTTTCCATTTCAACGCCTAAAACATTATGTTCTCTAACTTTTTGCTTATAATCATTATTTCTCTCATAGAAGACATCAGATGAATATATTCTACCATCAATAAGATTCATATCAATACCTTTACTAGTCTTAGAAATAACATCATTTAAATAACTAGATGAAGTAATTAAACAATCTTCATAATCATCTAAGATTTTACCATAATTTGAATCACTATAAGATTCTTTAACTAATATAACATCTCCTAGTTTTAAATCAGGATTATAAGCTCCACAAGAACCTATTCTAATAATATAATCTACATCATACTCATTTAATAATTCATAAGAATATATTCCCATACTTGGATTACCCATACCTGATGGAAATACTGTTATTCTTTTATTTTTATAATAACCAGTATATGCTGTCATTCCCCTAATACTATTTACTAACTTAACATTAGTTAAAAACTTATCTGCTATATATTGTGCTCTTTTCGGATCTCCAGGCATTAACACAATATTAGCTATATCTTCTTTCTTACTTTCAATATGTACTGTTGCCATATTTATCACTACCTTTCATTAAAATTATACTATACTTTATTGTTAAAATAAAGAAAAAGAAGCATAGTATACACTATTACTCCTCATTATTATTCTCTAATTTAACCAATACCTCACGAGGCTTTGATCCATTTTGAGGTCCTATTATCCCTCTTTCTTCTAATAAATCAATAATTCTAGCTGCTCTATTATATCCTAAACGATACTTTCTTTGAATTAACGAAGCACTAATTTTCCCAGTTCTAACAGCAAAATCAACTATTTCATTATATAGTGGATCATCATATTCTTCACTTGATTCATAATTATCATCTCCTGCTGAACTACCGTTAGATGAACTACCATGATCAATAGTTAATGACTCATCATAAATTGCTTTTTGCTGACTTATTGTATAATCAACAATTGCTTGTATTTCTTCATCAGATACATAAGCACCTTGAATACGTGTTGGACTATTTGCTCCCATTGGTAAAAATAGCATATCACCTTTACCTAATAATTTTTCAGCACCACCAGCATCTAATATTGTACGAGAATCAATTTGTGATGATACCGCAAAAGAGATACGAGATGGAATATTTGCTTTAACAACACCAGTAATTACATCTGTAGATGGTCTTTGTGTTGCAACAATCAAGTGAATACCTGCAGCACGAGCCATCTGCGTAATTCGCATAATAGAGTCTTCAACTTCTTTAGCGGCAACTAACATCAAATCAGCTAACTCATCAATAATAACAACAATATATGGTAATCTTTGATACTCAGGATTTTTATCACAGAATTCATTATATGAAGTTATATTTTTATTCTTAGTAGCTTCAAATAAATCATATCTTCTTTCCATTTCCACAACTATATTTTTTAAAGCTATTGAAGCTTTTTTAGCATCAGTAACGACTGGTGTAAGTAGATGTGGAACTCCATTATACATTGAAAATTCAACTTTTTTAGGATCTACCAATACTAATTTTAATTCACTAGGCTTTGTACGCATAAGCATTGATGCAATAATACAATTTATACATACAGATTTACCACTACCAGTTGAACCCGCTACTAGCATATGTGGAGTTGTATTTATCTCACAGTATCTTACCTTACCCATAATATCTTTACCAAGACCTACAGAAAGTAAAGTCTTATTAGTAATAGGAGGCATATTAGAAAATACTTCTCTAAAACTAACTGTAGCATTAACTTTATTAGGTAGTTCTATACCAATAGTATTCTTACCAGGAATAGGTGCTTGAATTCTAACATCTTTAGCAGCAAGAGCAAGTGCTATTTCTCTTTGAATAGATAATAACTTACTAACTTTTGTTCCTGCTTTTAATTCTAATTCATATTGTGTGACAGTAGGTCCAATATTAACTTGAACTATCTTACCAGATATATCAAATACCTTAAGTATTTCTTCTAATTTACTAATACTACTTTTAGCATTCAATTCATTTTCTTTACTATTAACATTTTTACTCGCTTTAAGTAAAGAAATAGGTGGCAACTTATAATCCGTATTAATTGGTACTTCTGCCTCATTAGTAGGAGGTACTACTACACTATCATTTTTAGTAATAGGTACTTCTTTATTACTACTAACCTCACTATCTTTAACCTTTGTTAATTCATCCACTGAAGATATTACTATTCTCTTATCTTCTTTAACCTCATCAGTTTCAGTCTTACTACTATCCCCATTAGATATTGGGACTTCACTCTTTTTCTCTTCCTTTTTATTAATTTTAATCTTAGAAAATAATTTAGCAATTGAAGTATTAAAGAATAACACTATACCAATAATAGCCATTGTAATTAATACAATATATATTCCATCTTTAAAAGATATATAAAATAAATAGCCAAATAATGCTCCTATCATACCACCGCCGCAATTATCTATCATATCTGTATTCTTAAATGTTTTCATAACACAGTCTAATGTTTCTGTAATAATTTCTTGCCCTTGTAATTGATTAATATAACCCTTATGTAAAAATACTAAAAAAGCAATTATCAATATATATAATCCAATCATTCTACTATTTATTAAATCAGGAATCTTTCTTTTTAAAATAAGATAAACACCAACCCACAATAAGAATAGTAGAAAATATGTTGATAGAATACCAACTAAAAATACAGCAAACGATCTGATAAAACTTCCAGCTGGGCCATATCCACCAATACCTATTATAGAAAATAAAATCAGTAATACTCCTACTACCTCATTACTATACTCAAACTTAGTACTTTCTTTTTGCTTTTTATGTTTCTTCTTTGCCATAATCATTCACTTCCTACCATAAAAATTATATCAAATAACTAATTAAAAGTAAATATTACCCCTTATTATAATTAGCAATATTCTTATTAATTATAAATAGTTCTATCCCTAATTCCTTATCTATTTTACCTGTTTTAATACCACTATCAAGATCAAATAAATAAGATAAATAATTTGCTAGTTCTTCTTTAGTATAACTATATATTTTAGGAATAGTCTTCTGTACTCTAAATGGATGAGCATCTATTTCCTTGCTTATTCCATTCGCATCCATTCCTTTATCATACAATGTTTTTACCTGCAATAAAAATCTAAATTGATTAGCAAGTAAAGTAATAATAGACAACTCATCATAACCATTATTAATAAATTTATGATATAAGTTAAGTGCTCTATCAGTATTACCAATAATAACTGCCTCTGATAACAAATATATTTCTTCCTCAATATTATCTATCGTAATTTCATTAACATCATTTCTATTAATTATCTTATCATCACTTTTATACAAAAATATCTTATCTACTTCATTAGTAGCATTATCTATATTATTACCTACTCTACTAATAAAATAATCTAAAGTAGTACTATCAATCTTATATCCATTACTCTGAATATAATTTTTTAAATAAGTCTTAATATAGCCTTTATTATCACTAACATTAATAACTTCTCCTACAGAATTTAATTTCTTATATAATTTTTTCCTAGTATCAACTTTATCACTATTAACTACTAAGACTAAATAATTATCTCTATTATAATTATCCAAGTATTGAAGTAAATCATTATCATCTATTTGAAGGTTAAAATTATCACATACTATTAATTTATTTTTTTCAAACATTCCTACCATTGATAAATCATCTATAACATCTTTAAGTAGAAAATCATCAAGATTATATCTAATTTCTTCTTTAACCCCTAATTTATCTTTTATATCCTTGATATACTTATTAATAAGTCCTAAATCACTACCATATATTAAATAAAAATTCTTCATCTATACCACTACTTTTCTTCTATACACTCATACCCATTATTCTTAAAATATTCTACTACCTCATCATATGAAGTAATTAACTCATTATTCTCAATTACTTCATCACTATTAGAATAACTAAATACTAAATCATTATCATTAAAATTATAACTCTCTATCTTATTATCAATCCATAAATTAGTATATTTAAAATTATTATAATCACTCTTATTATAAAACTGATAACTAACATCATGTCTTAAATATCTTAATTCCTTCTTTTTATTAAACTCTATATATAACTTATCAATATACTTATATTCTTCTGATTTATCAATACTATTTATTGTACAAATAACCTTATCATATTGTTTTAAATACTTATCTTTATTAAAATAAATATATACTGAACCCACTAAAAGAAAAATAAAAATAATAAGCACAAAATATAAAAAACCTATTGATTCTTTATTTTCTTCCTCACTAATATCTACTACTTTCTTAGGAATAGTTAATTCATCTAACTTAACTAAAAAATTCATACCAACATTTCTATTACTACTAGAAACAATCTCAACATCATTTATATTACTAATATCAATTGCCCTATATTCCATATCATTAACATTATTAATAATTTTATTAACATAATCTAAAGCAATATTTTCTTTATCTTTTTTAACATCAAAAATAACTATTGTATTACCTTTAATATAAACAGTGCCATAATATAATATACCATTTTGATAATTACTATAATCAGAATAAACAATATAATTATCACTATATTTAACATGAGTAAAACAAGCAAATACAGATACTTTTTTTTCTTTTTTATTAAATGCCGCATTAATATCTTTTACTTTAAGTATTTTTCCCATCACATTTACCCACTCCAATTATATTTCTTCTACCTAATAATATCACAAAAACTAGATATAGACAAGCAAATATCTAAGAACAAATAAATTATCACCGAACCTTCGTAAGTTCAAATTTCTTCTTTTCCAAAGTATTTACTTAGACTTCAATAATCCTATTATATCTAGTATATTTACTTTTCTTTTTAATAATTATTTTTTATATACATTTTTTTCTTTTCTTAACAATAATTCCCTTTTTATTAATTTTATAATTTAAATAAAACATAGCATTAACTGATACAAACTGATATACCGATGAACATACTTGACCTATTCCTGTACAAAATGGTGAATCCATTAATGATATACCAATTCTTAATATTGATGCAATTATTTTATTAGTCGTTGTTTTCCAAGCAGAATATTCTAACTGTAAATAACAAATCTTTATTCTATACATGGGATATAATAAGAAATAAATTATCTCAAAACTAAAATATAGTATTGTAATTCCCAAATCTAACTCATAAAACCAATATAATATTCCAAACATAATCAAACTAGTACCTATTAATATAGATGTTAACTTATAAGCATTATTAATGTGTTCAATATAATTAAACTCATTCTTACTTATATCTATATTAGCCGCTACTACCATAGCATCAGTAGTATCCCACTGCGTATCCGTAATCAAGGATACAAAAGTTAGTGCTAAAGCATATACTTCTCCATATTCTAAAGTATTAGATAAACCAAATAAAAATATAATTAAATATGCAAAATTATTAAAAAGTTCTGCTGAATCATATCTTATCCACTTAAATAAATTAATCTTAAACTTAAACTTATTACAATTATCCATATAAATATATAAAGTAAATAATGATAAAGGTATTAATGTAGCAATAGCTATAATAACCTGATTTTTCGTAATTAATGATGTACCTATTAACAATATAAAGTTTAAAATATTAAATATTAAAGAGTTTTTGTTTGCTATCTTATTCTTACCTTCATAATATAATTTATTTTGAATCATAGAAAACACCAAAGTAATAAATAATTGTATTATTGAATATATTGTAAATGTTTTATATATATTAACACTCATATTCATAAACTTAATATAATTATCAACATTAAATAAAATAATAATAAATATAATACCCGCTATAAAAGTACCTACCACTAATCCTGACATAACAGCATCTTCATTATTATCCTTCTCTTTACTAATACTAGCACCCGTTGAAAATATAGATTTAATTATATAATATATATATTGTAATGGATATGTTAATGTAAATATATTAATTAAGTTTTTATCAACTATTATCCCCAATAAAAACCATGATATTATTGGTATAAAAGATAATAACGATAAATCAAAACTAATTCTTAATAATCTCTTCATACTTTATTTATACATCTCCTACTATAATAGTATTATAACATAGACATCTAAGTTTAATAAAGAAAAAGTGTTAATTTAAATATGAAGTGCAACAAATAAAACATAAAAACACCCCTCTAATA
>CAZTTM010000029.1:6620-8844 GCA_964616035.1 uncultured Muribaculaceae bacterium | reverse complement strand
CTGGATAATCAATTATATTATTACAATATATTTTTACTTTAACTATCTTTCTATGTAATAATCTAGGTTTTAATGTTTCTTTAACTGTTTCTACTTCTGGTAATTCTGGCATATAATATCACCTACTTTGCTTCATACCAATTATTTCCAGTATTAATACTTACTTTTAATGGTACATTTAACTTATAAGTATTTTCCATAGTATTCTTAACTATATCTTTTACTTTATCTAATTCATCTTTATAAACATTAAATATTAATTCATCATGTACTTGTAATAACATTTTACTTTTAATATTTTCTTTAGTAAATATATTATCTATCTCTATCATAGCTTTCTTTAATATATCAGCACTTGTTCCTTGAATAGGAGTATTTAAAGCCATTCTCTCTCCCATACTTTTAATATTATGATTAGTATTCTTTAATTCTTCTATATTTCTTTTTCTATTCATTAAAGTAGTACTATAACCCTTTAAATAAGCATCATCTATTAATTTTTGCATATAATCTTTTATTCCAGGATATGTTTCAAAATATTTATCTATAAATATTTTAGCTTCTTTAGGAGATATTTTTAAATCTTCTGATAATCCATAACTACTAATACCATATAATATACCAAAATTAACAGCCTTAGCTTGTCTTCTCATAAGAGGTGTTATATCATTTATACCAACATTAAATATATCCATAGCGGTCTTAGTATGTATATCTAAATTATTATTAAAAGCCTCTATTAATTCTTTAACATTTGATAAATGAGCAAATACTCTTAATTCTATTTGTGAATAATCAGATGATAATATAATACTATTATCTTCTGGTATAAAAGCCTTCCTTATTAATCTACCAAATTCATTACGAATAGGAATATTTTGTAAATTAGGTTCAATACTAGATAATCTACCTGTTCTAGTTAAAGCTTGAGTATATATTGTATGTATTTTACCATCACTAGATATCGTATTTAATATACCCTCTAAATATGTAGAATATAATTTAGTTAATAATCGATATTCTAGTATCTTTTCTACTATTTCATAATTAGTTAATTTACTTAATACATTAGCATCAGTAACATAACCAGTCTTATTCTTTTTAGCATATGGCAACTTTAACTTATCAAAAAGTATTTCCCCTAATTGTTTTGGCGAAGCAATATTAAACTCTTCTCCTGCTAAAGTATAGATATCTTTTTCTACTTCTTCTATTTTAATACTTATTTCCTTCTTCATATCCTCTAATATTTTAGTATCTACTCTAATACCCTCTATTTCCATCTTAGCAAGAACATTTATTAAAGGAAACTCTATATTACTATATAAATCATATACTTCTTCTTCTTTTAATTTCTTATCTAATTCAGAATATGATTCATATATAAACTTAGCTCTTAAAATACTATTTCTAGCAAACTCTATATTAGTTAACTCTTTCTTCTTATCATAAAACTCTATATCATATGATAAGTCATTTGCTAGTACTGCAATATCATCTTTAATAGTATAATTTAATAAATACCCCACAATCATCGTATCAAAAGTTATATCTTTAATATCTAAATTATATTTATTAAAACTTACTATTAGTTTTTTATAATCATAAGTATATTTAATACCATTAGTTAAAAAATTAGGCTTATACTTTAATACTTCATAAGGAATATATGCAGAAACTTCTTCATTATATATAGATAACCCCACTATATTAGCATGATGATAATTAGTATCATCTAACTCTAAATATATTCCTAATGGTTTAGTAATAGATATATTATTTATATCTTCTATATTACTTATTATATTTACATCTATCTCTTTATTATTACTCTCTCTAGTAATACTTTCTTTCTTTAATAATGAATAAAACCCTAAATCATTATAAATATTTATTAAATCTTCAGTATGTTCTTTCTTATATATTAAATCATTAAAAGTAATATCTAACGGTACTTCCCGATAAATAGTTACTAAATCTTTACTATAATAAGCATCATCATGCCCCTCTATTAACTTTGTCTGAGTAGCACCCTTAATATTATTAATATTATCATATATATTATCTAGCGTTTTATATTCACTTACTAACTTAATAGCTCCTTTCTCACCAATACCCTTAACACCAGGTATATTATCTGAAGCATCCCCCATTAAAGCCTTTAAATCAATCATATGAATTGGCTCAAAACCATAAGTATCAATAAATGTCTTTTTATCCATCC
>CAZTTM010000029.1:0-6610 GCA_964616035.1 uncultured Muribaculaceae bacterium | reverse complement strand
TAATCTTTAGTTATAAGTAATTTAACAGTAGTTTCATCACTAATTAACTGTAATAAATCTTTATCACTACTAACTATTAAAGCCTCATAATCATCATCTTTTTCACACCACATAGATATTGTCCCAATAATATCATCTGCTTCATAACCATCACATTCTAAGTATTTAATCCCCATAGCGGTAAGTATCTTTTTAGCAACAGGAAATTGTACTTTTAAATCTTCTGGAGTAGCATTCCTCCCCCCCTTATAATCAGCATACTTCTCATGCCTAAAAGTCTTCCCAATATCAAAAGCTACCATCATATATTCAGGATGTTCTTCAGATATTATTTTATTAATCATATTAACAAAACCATATATTCCATTAGTAGGAAACCCATCCTTATTACGCATAATATTTCCCGTATAAGCAGTTGCATAATAACTTCTAAATAATAAATTATTACCATCTACTAAAACTATTTTCTTCATTACATTTCTCCTATCCATAATATCTCTTTAAACTAATTCTTTTATTATTAGTAATTAATATTGCTAAATCTTCATCATTAATTTCTTCTATTACTTTTCCATACATACTATCTAATACCCCTAAACTAATAATACTATGATTTATCTTAGATAATAACTTTTCCTGCATATATAAATAATCATCTACCCCTACTTTATCATCTATATCATAAAAATATATAGTTATTTCATAAACATTATTGTTTATATCTTCTAATTTATAAAGAGAATTATCTATCTTAATTATTCTTAATCTAATCATCTTATCTTACTCCTAGTAGAATCTTCTAATAATATATTTAAATAATTATTTTCATAATCAAATTTAGGAATACTTAACTCCTCTATACTACTATTAATATATAAAAACCCATTACCTACCTGTTCTAAGTTTGGAATACTTATACTCCTTAATGAACTATTTAAATACATAAAAGCATTACCTATAGTTTTTATACAAGGTAATTCTAATTTCTTCATCACAGTATTATGATATAAAAATCTATTCCCAATATCTTTTACTTTAGGTATATTAATATTAACCATATCTTTATTAGCATATAATACATTATCCCCAATAGTCTTTACATTTGGAACACTCATTGATACTAAATATTTATTTAACAATAAATAAGTACTAGGTATTTTCTTAATATTCTCATCCTCTATTGAAATAAGTTTATTATCTTTATCTAATAATAAAACTATATCTCTACCCTCTACTAAAGATAACACTACCCTCTTACCCTCATTAGTATTATTAATAACAATATTTTTCATAGAACTTATAGTGCTAGTAAACGTATCTTTTAAATTATTATCATAAAGATTAATAGTTTTATTAACTAAATCAATTAAAAAATAATCAGTAACTATATATTTCTCTTTAGGATATTTCTTTACCTTATAATTATCTATTATTATATTATCAGAACAATAATATATATTATTTATTTCATAGTTATATTTATACAGTTTACCATCACTAGCAAGAACATAATTAGAAATATCTAAATAACTATTTATATATTTTTGCTTTAAATCATAATATTTTTCAAAAGATAATGTTAACCCAGGAATAATATTATCTAAATTATTAGAAAAAGTAGCATCAGGATTAGGTACTGTATGATTATACCTATTCTTTATTGATAACATATGTGTTGGATCTCTTGTAAATTGAATGCTTATCACTGATGTACCGTATTCATCTTGTCTTTTAGGACACTTAAAATCCTCTCTTTTTATATCATTAACATTATCCTTAACAGCAAAGAAAACATAACAATCATTTAGCCTATTAGTACGAAATGTACATAACTTTTCTTTAGGATGATAATACTTAACAAACGATTGAATTTCTTCTTCCGTATGACATTCATATAATGTATAATGAGCTTGTTTTAATAATTCTTTAGGTGTTTTATCAACATTCTTTTTCTCAATATTAATACTTTGTGTCCTTAATATATAGTTCCTAAACTCTGTAGTTAAATTATTACTTATTATATCTTGACATAAACTCTTATTAGGATAAAAACTTTGTAATAATATCGTGCTTAATTCATTATTATCTTTTTCTAAAATAGTAGGAAATAGTTTTCGACATAGATGCATCATATCTTCGCCAAATTTCTTCTTTATTATTTTTAAATCTTCATTCATTATATCACAACCTTATTTATATAATATATTTTATCAAATTTATATTGAAAAGTCTTTAGTTTTATTAAAAAAGAGCAAAACTATACTATATTAAAGTATAATTCTTGCTCAGTTATATAATGATATGGTTTAAAAATAATTATAATTCTCTAAATTTATTAATAATCTTTAATATTTTATAAATACTCGTATGAGGGTTTGCATTTAGTAGTTCTTCATTATTCTTAATAACTTCTTGCTCAATGTGTTCTGCTACAATGCTTGCTTTATCTGTATAATCATTAATTAATTTATACATATTCATACTTTCCGTATAGAAACCATTTATATTTTGCAATTCTTTTTTTACTTCCTTACTAGTTGTAAATTTCAACTTATTGTTTCGATAGTGCATTAGATACCAAATTTCAAATGTCGGTGCTGAAGTTATTATTTCAATATTATGTTTAATACATTCAAGAGTTATTTCTTCTATTTCTTTTATCCTATTTTTATTTAAATCGGTATCTAACACTAAAAAAATTTTACAATTTTCTTCTGATTTTATATCTTCGTTGTTAATATATTTTAATAAATCTTCTAACATTCCTTTAGGATCTGTACTATTGCCAGTTGAAAATTGTATTCTTAAGTCTCTACTAGAATAGTTTCTAAAATAATAATACTCAGATGATTTTTTTCCACCTTCTGCGCAAATAACAATTAATGGCTTTTTCTTGTTGTGTTTTATTTGTCCTCTAGCCATAAATCTATGTCCTTTATAAATGGAACTGCTCCATATCTCCCATTTATATAACCTTTCTGAATATTTTCATCTTTTCTTACTGAAAATGAATCTAGTGGATATAATTCTGAATTACCATTTTTGGGATTCTTTTCAACAAACCAAATTTGGTCTCTTCTAAGTATTTCTAAATTTAATAAATTTGTAGCATGAGTTGTAAATATTAGCTGACTATTCACTTTATTAATATCTTTATTGTTAAATAATTTTACAATGAATTCTACTATTTTAGGATGCATGCTTTTTTCTAATTCATCAACTATAATAACTTTGGTTTCTTCAAATGCTCTTTTTAAAAATGGTGCAAAAGCAAATAATACTTTTGTTCCTGATGATTCATCTTTAAAATTTAATTTATATGTGTGAGTATTATTGTCTTTATCAACAACTTCATGTTCCAATTCTATATCAACTTTTTTCACTATTGGAATAACCGGCATATTCGCTATTGTTCCTTCCACTTCTTTTTCTTCATAGTTAACTGAAATGCTTTTTATAAGAATATCGGCTTCTTTTAATAATTTTAATGAGAATTTTTTAAGTTCTTCATTTTCACTATAGTCAATTAAGTCTTTATCCATTATTTTGTTAAATGAATCATAAGTATCTATAGCTTTAGTAAACCACAAGAATGCATCTTTTGTTTTCTCATAGTTCCATGTTGTAGCAGTTGATAAGAACAATTTGTTTTCGGTATTGTTAGCTGCTAAGGATGCAAGCTTATTTTTATCATTACTAAATTCATAAATATTGGCATCTTTTCTAGTAAAAATATTTGTTGGTTTTTGACTATTATAAATGTCTAGACTTTCTTCATATATTCTATTTTGATCAGCACTGAAAAAATATTTATACTTAACATTATTTGTTATAAAAATAAATTCAAATTCACTTGGTTTATTTTTACTTATTTCGTCAAATAAGAACGGTTTGATAAATGGCCATTTTTCTCCGACAGACATCAAATTTGAATTTCTAATCATTAAAATTGCACATGTAAAAGCTTTTAAAATATTTGATTTTCCAGATGCATTAGCACCATAAATGGCAGCATTTTTTACTAAATCTGTAATATCATTAAAAATTATATTGTCAATATTTTCATTGCCATTTCCTTTTTCCATAGATAATGTTGCTTTATCTTTAAATGATAAGAAATTTTTAACACTAAATTCTATAAGCATACTTTCTCCTCCTCATAATAATTATATACCAATATTTCTCAAAAGTATACTTATTTTTTGCAATTTTGTGATTTTTTTACAATTATTTATAAAATAATCTATATTTTTAATCTTCTATTCCAAAAAAAGTCTACTATACAGTTTTTTGGGAATAGAAAAAATACACTTTGAAAATGTATTTTTTAAAATAAACTTAATTGACTTGTCTCAGGCAAACCTTCAAATATACCCATAATTATTTGAATTCTTCTATAACATTTAATTTTAATGAATCTTTTCTTATATTAATAATTTAAACTATCTGGATCTAATAGAAAATCAAATATACTCATTGTAATTATTCCACTTTCATTTCTAGTCCTTTTTATATAATCTTTAACTATTATAATCTTTTTGAACGAATCATTTATTTTTAATAATGGTCTTTCTTCTTGATTTTGCTTTTCTTCAGTTGGCATATTAAAAGCAGATTGAATATATATTTTATTATTACCTTTATTGGCAATAAAATCAATTTCTAATTGTTTATATATTGATTCATTATCTTTTTTTTCTTTTATTTCAACAACACCAACATCAACATTGTATCCACGTCTTTTTAATTCTAAATATATAATGTTTTCCATTATATGGGTTTCTTCATTTTGTCTAAAGTTAATAAAAGAATTACGTAGACCCAAATCACTGAAATAAAATTTATATGGCGTACTCATATATTTCTTTCCTTTTACATCGTACCTTTCTGCTTTTTCAATTAAAAATGCTTCTTCTAAATATTTGAGATATGCTCCAACAGTTTTAGAATCAATATTCATATTTGCTGTTGTTTTAAAAGTATCAGATAATTTTTTAGGATTAGACAACGAACCAATACTAGATGAAATTATTTCAACCAGACTAACTAGTTCTGCATCATTTTTGATATTATTTCTTTCAATTACATCATTAATATATACATTCTTTTGTTGTTCTTTTAGGTATGCCATTTTTCTTTCATCAGTTTTCATTGAAACAACTAATGGTAATCCTCCATATGTTATATACTCAAGCCAACCATCCAATTTATCTCCATTAAATACTGACATAAATTCATAATATGACAATGAATATACTCTTATTTCTTCACCTCGTCCTCTAAATTCTGTAATAATATCTGTTGATAAAAATTTTGAATTGCTTCCTGTAACATAAATATCAATATTAGGAATTCTTAAAAGTCCATTTAATACTCCTTCAAAATTTTCAACCAGTTGTATTTCATCTAAAATTACATAATATATTTCTTTATCAATAATCTTTTCCTTAATATATTTACTTAAATTTCTTGGATTCAATAGTTCTTCATTATCTGAATCATCTAATGCTATTCTTATTATGTGGTCTTCTCTAACACTATTTTGTATAAGATAGTCGTAAAATAACGTATTAAGTAAATATGACTTCCCACATCTTCTAATTCCTGTAACAACTTTTATTAAACCATCATTTTGTGCTTCAATTAATCTATTTAAATAGTAGTCCCTCTTTATTTGCATATAAGTATCATCCCTTTCAAACATATTTTAACCCATTTTATAATATTTTTCAATCTTCTATTCCCAAAAAAGTCTACTTTACAGTTTTTTGGGAATAGAAAAAATACACTTTGAAAATGTATTTTTTAAAATAAACTTAATTGACTTGTCTCAGGCAAACCTTCAAATATACCCATAATTCTCATCTTATCAACTAAAGTTTGTGAAACCTTACATCTATTTTGAAAGTCTTCAATACTAATAAATGGATGCTTCTTAGCTTCTACTTCAATATTCTTAGCAACAACTTCTCCAAGTCCATCAATCGTTCTAAAAGGTGGGATTAATGTCATACCATCTTTATCTACATCAAATAGTAATCCTTTACTCTTATATAAATCAAATGGTGCTACCTTTACACCTCTAGCCGTAGCCTCTAAAGCGACATGTAAACTTTCAGACATACCATTTTCTTTATTAGTAGCATCAAACCCTTTCCCCTCTATTTCAATAATTTTATCTTTAATAGCATCGTAACCCTTTATCATTGCTTCAATATCAAAATCAGTAGCCTTTGTAGATAACCAACTAGCATAGAAGTATGCTGGCATATGAACTTTATACCAAGCAATTCTAAAAGCACTGATAACATAAGCAGCAGCATGAGCTTTAGGGAACATATATTTAATCTTTTCACAAGAATCAATAAACCATTCTTCAATTCCTGCTTCCTGCATCGTTTTCTTATGTTCTTCCCAAGTTGCTTTATCTTTAGAAGCCTTACCTTTTCTAACAAACTCCATTATTTTAAAAGCCTTAATTGGCTTCACACCATGATACATCAAATAAACCATAATATCATCACGACAACCTATTACTTCTTTAAATGGAACGATATTATTTTTAATTAAATCTTGTGCATTACCTAACCAAACATCAGTACCGTGTGAT
>CAZTTM010000028.1:0-9086 GCA_964616035.1 uncultured Muribaculaceae bacterium | reverse complement strand
AGGATAGATGTATTATAATAGTACCAGATACTTTAAAATGTTTACAAGAATTAGCACGTTATAAACGTAGTCTATATCAAGGAAGAGTAATTGCTATTACTGGTAGTGTAGGTAAGACAAGTACAAAAGATATGGTAAGTGCTTTATTACAAAGTAAATATAAGGTACATAAAACACAAGGTAATATGAATAATCATCTAGGATTACCTTTGACAATATTATCTTTAAAAGATGAAGATATTTTAGTAGTAGAAATGGGTATGAATCATTTTGGAGAAATAAGTACTTTAACTAATATTGCTAAACCTAATATTGCTATTATTACTAATATAGGAACAGCACATATTGGTAATTTAGGTTCAAGAGAAAATATTTTAAAAGCTAAACTGGAAATATTAGAAGGTCTAGATAAAGAAGGAATATTAGTAATAAATAATGATAATGACTTATTGCACCAATATAAAGATAAAATAAAAAATAAAGTTATAACAATAGGGATTAATAATAAAAGTGATTATATGGTTAGTGATATTAAAGAAGATATGTTTTCTTCAAGATTTATTGTTAATAATCATGAAGAAGTATTATTACCTCAGGGAGGAAGAGCTAGTATTTATAATTTCTTAGTTGGTTATGCGATAAGTGATTACTTAGGAGTAAAAGATAAAATAAAAGGCTTAGAAAATTTAGAGCTATCTAAAAATAGACTTGAAGTTAAAGAAACAAGTAAGGGTTATACGATTATAGATGATAGTTATAATGCAAGTTATGACTCTGTAAAAAACTCTTTAGATCTAATAGGGAAAAGTTCTAAAAGGAAAATAGCTGTTTTAGGAGATATCCTTGAATTAGATAGTTATGGTGAAAGTATACATCGTAGTATTGCTCCAATAGTAATTGCTAATAAGATTGATAAACTATTCTTAGTAGGAGAGATGGCTAAATATATTGGCCTCGAAGCTATTAAACTAGGATATAATTCTGATAACATTTACTATTTCTCTAAAGAAAGTGATAGTTATCAAACTCTAGAAAAAGAACTAAAAAAAGATGATATTGTTTTATTTAAAGCTTCTCATGGTATGAAACTAGATAATATTGTCAATCATTTAATGAATTTCTAAACTAAAGTCCGTTTTTTACCGAACTTTTTTAATTAATAGTAGAAAAGCAAATAATAGTCAAATGATAAATACAAATTTAAATTACAATTATATATTTTTAATAGAATATGGTGTATAATGATAATATGGTGATAAAAGGTGTCAATTAATAAACTTAAAAAAATTGTAAAGAAGATTTTGAACGAAGACATTGATATTATAAATAGTAGTTATGATCCCAATAATTTTTCTAAATCATTAAAACAATTTGCAGATAACAATCCCTCATTATTAGGAGAATATAGCCAATTTGGTAAAAGAAGAGACGGCAGAGAATTCTATCATGAAGTAAAAAAAATAGAAGATGGCTTTTACTTATTGAATAAAGACTTGCATGAATATGATGACTCCGGCTTTGTACTTCCAAATGAGATTCATACCGTAAGAACAGGCTCTCCCATGAGGACTAAACCATTTCCTATGGCCAGAGAATATATTATTAAAATGCTATTAGGTAAATATTTATATCAATATCCTAATATTGGTGGCCATGTTATTGCTAGGGCTCATTTTGTTAATTATTTAATTAGGGAGGGATTTCAAAAAGATAAAACTGATAATTATGATGGATTAGGAGTTGAGAATGTTGTATTTGCTTGTTCAACGACTCATGCTTTCAACATGATATTATCGACAATTATGCGTGATGAAGATGTTATTCTTATAACAGGTCCTAATTACGGACTATTTGCTGTTGCTCCGGAAAGAATGAATGGTCGCGTAGAAGTACTTGATTTAGAAGAAGAGGATGACTTCTATGTTAATCCAACTAAATTAGCCGAAAAAATAGATGAAGTAAATAAAAGGTTAAAACAAGATTTCAAAGGCAAACTTAATTACATTCCACGTGTTGTAGCATTTCTAAATATGAACCCACATAATCCTCTTGGTAAAGTTATGAATAAAGCCAATGTAAAAATCTTAAAAGGTATTGGCGATGTATGCTTAGAAAAAGGCGTATTTGTTATTGACGACCTAATATATAGAGATCTAACTTATAATCAAGAAGATTTAGCCTTACCACTTGCCACTATGCCTAAGTATTTCAACAACACGATAACACTTATCGGACTATCTAAAGCTTATGGCCTTGCTGGTATTCGTGCCGGAGCTGTTGTAGCACCAATTCCAATATGCAAAGGTATTGAAGAAAAAATATTTACAACCATGGACTCATTACCTGTTTTACAAGTTCAAGCTGTTGCCGGAGCCTTTAATGGAACTAATCGTCGCTATCGAATGGCCAAAAAATACTTTAAACCAATTATTGTCGAATATCAGTATCGTTTAGAACTATTAAAAGTCCTAATTGATGGCATTGATGTAATAAATAATCCCAAAACTAAAAATAGAATTATTAAAGAAATAACTAAATATGCTAGTTCACCACAAATGAAAGCAAATCTATTAAAAGGCATTGATGGTTTAAAACTAAGAGATAAAACAATACCTGAGTCAGGTTTCTTCGCTGTTGTAGATTTTACTGATTTAAAAGGAAAAACTTTTGACGGCCAAAAAATAACTTGTGAAGAAGACTTAGTAAGATATTTATATAAAACAACAAAATTTAAATGTATTATGGGCGAAAATATGTCATGGCCATATGAAGACGAAATTATTGCTCGTTTCAACTATGGTATTGAAATATACGATTTAATACAAGAATTTGAAAAACTACATCAAGCATTGGATGTGGCCAAAATATGAGAATGATAGTAAACAAACTAAAAAGAATTAAGTTTTATCTATTTAGAGCATGGGTAAATATATATGCTAAAACTCATAAGTATTCTATCTATATTGGAATAGTATCATGCAATGCTTGGAAAAACAAAGTATATGAAGATATTTCAATCAAATATTATTTGAATAGACAAGGTTATGGAGTAGATATTATTTCTTACGAAGAAGAAAATGAATATAGTAAATATAAGGCTCTGATTATAAAATCTATTTGGGGATTTCAAAAAAATAAACAAACCTTTGATAAATTTATAGTAGAAGTATCTAAAAATAAAATCCCCTTATATAATTCATTAGAAATAATTTCTAATAATTATAATAAAGAAAAACAATTTAAATTATTAGATAAATATCATATTAAACATATTGATACTATCTTTATTGACAACAACTCAAATATTGAAAAAAATATCAAAGAAATTTGGCAAAGTAAATTCAATAATTATGATAAATTAGTAATTAAACCAGTTGTTTCTGAAAGTGGTGCTGATACATATATTATAAGTTTAAAAGAATTTGGTAAAAATACTATAGCTTTAAAAGATGTTAAAGATAAATATCAAAATGTCAATTACTCATTAATGCTTCAACCATTTATAAAAGAAGTAAAAGATGGTGAATATTCCGTTATTTGTTTTTCTAATAAATTATCACATGTTATTAAAAGATGTGTTTCTGTTTTTGGCGAAAAGCCATTCATAAAATACATAGAAAAAGAAGCCATTGATAACAATATGCTTGAAATTATTAATAAAATATGCTCTATTAAAGAATATAAAAATAATTTATATATGCGTATTGACTTGGTAAAAACAAACGAAGAATATCAAGTCATGGAAGTAGAATTACTAGATCCCCAGCTTTTTTTGAATTCGATAACTTTCAAACAATGTAAAAAAGAAGCTTATCAAACTTTTACCAAAGAAATTATAAGTAGAATAAATAGATAAAAATATCATTAAAAAGTTAAATATTTTTATAAAGAAACGCTAAATTTGCTTTTTGCCAGTCAAAAAGTAGATTTTTTTTCATAAAAATTACAATTTACCTCTTCACAAAATAAAAAATTATGATATAATTAGTATTGTCATTTGATTGTTGTGTCTCCTTAGCTCAGTTGGTAGAGCAACTGACTCTTAATCAGTGGGTCTAGGGTTCGAATCCCTAAGGGGACACCATTTTATTAAAATACTGAAATAGTACTTGCTATTTAAAAAATGATATGATATAATGAAAAAGCAACGAAAAAGCGAAATGGGCTTGTAGCTCAGGTGGTTAGAGCGCACGCCTGATAAGCGTGAGGTCGATGGTTCAAGTCCATTCAGGCCCACCATTTTGTTAAATGGCCCGTTGGTGAAGTGGTTCAACACACATGCCTTTCACGCATGCATTCATGGGTTCAAATCCCGTACGGGTCACCAATGTTAAAATATAAGACTTGAGTAAAGTCTTTTTTTGTGCTATATAAATTTTTTTAGAATATTACTTAAAATAATCTAGTCAAAGGTATAAAATTGATATATAATTATAATGGAAGGAGGAGTATCATGACAGCATTAATTGTAATATTAGTAATAATAGTTCTTTTAGTAGTATATTTAATTAGTGTATATAATAAATTAGTAAGTGCTAGAAATAAAGTTGACAATCAATTTAGTCAAGTTGATATTCAATTAAAAAGAAGAACTGATTTAATACCTAACTTAGTAGAAACAGTAAAAGGTTATACAAAGCATGAAGAAAATACTTTAAAAGAAGTAATTGAAGCTAGAAACAAAGCTGTTAGTGCTACATCAATCAATGAAAAAGTAGATGCTAACAACCAATTAACTGGAGCTCTTAATAAATTATTTGCATTATCTGAGGCATATCCAGAATTAAAAGCTAATGAAAACTTTTTATCATTACAAAAAGATTTAAAAGAAACTGAAGATAAGATAACATATTCTAGACAATTCTATAATGATTCAGCTATGCAATTTAATAATATTGTTGAAATGTTTCCATCAAATATTGTTGCTAATATGTTTAAATTTAAAAAATATGAATATTTTAAAATTGATGAAGAAGAAAGAAAAACACCAAAAGTTAAATTTTAGTAATTTTTGAGGAGAATTATGAAAAAGAAAATTATTTTATTCTTAATGTTTATGCTATTACCATTCTCTGTTAAAGCAGATACTATTTATAAAATAGATATGAATATTTATATCAATGAAGATGGTAGTGCTGAAGTTCAAGAAACATGGGATGTTAAAGCATCTAGTGGCTCTGAATGGTATAAGCAAATGAAACGAATGAGTGGAATTGAATTAACTAATTTTAAAGTTTCAATGGATGGTCAAGAATTAAAATACAAGACATGGGATACAAGCGAGTCATTAAGTGAAAAGAAAGGATATTATGGTATTAATTATATTTCTGATGGCCTTGAATTATGCTTTGGTAAATATGATTTTAATAGACATACATTTACATTAACTTATAAACTATCAGATTTTGTTTTTAATACTAATGATAGTCAAATTACTTATTTTACTTTAATGCCTTCAATAACCGCTGATGCTTTTTCTGCAACAATATCATCATTTTATGAATTTCCTGATACACTTGATGTATGGGGTTATGGCTATAAAGGATATGCTTATGTAAAAGATGGCAAAATATATATAGTAAATGAAGAAGGATTACATAAAGAATATGTAACAATACTTGTTAAATATCCACAAGAAACATTTAATACTGATTTTACTGTTGATAATTATAATAGCTTTAATGATGTATATAATACTGCTAAAAAGGGTACATATGATTATGACTATGATAGCTCATCAAAATCGGATGATAGCCATGATTTTTTAATAATTTTATTGGCATTTTTACCGTATATTATTATTTTTATTGCGGTTATTATAATAAATAAAATTAAAAAACGTAATTCTGAATTTGGTTATGTTGGCAATAAGGTAATTGATAGGCACAATACACCAATGTTTCGAGATATTCCATGTAATAAAGATATTTATTATGCTAATACTCTAATCAGTTTAAATAATAATTTTTTAAGTTCTTGTGATACCAATATCATAGGAGCAATTATCTTAAAATGGGTAAAAGAAAATAAAATAGGTTTTAAAACTGAAACAAAAGGAACATCTAAGAAAGAAACTAGTATTATTGATATGACTAGACATAATACATTTGATAATCCTTTAGAAAAAGAACTATTTGATTATATGTATAAAGCATCAGTTGATGGTTATTTAGAATCTAAAGAATTAGAGAAATGGTGTCGTAGAAATTATAATAAATTTTTTAAGTTAATTGAAAACTTTTCAACTATAGAAAAAGAGAAGTTAAAAATTGAAGGTCATATATATAAAAGAAATAGTAAGTCTGAGTGTAAAAAAAGAAATGTTATGGATGATAAAATCTATGAAGATTCTTGTAAACTATATGGACTTAAATTATATTTAGAAGAATTCTCTAAAATGGATACTAAAGAAGTTATGGATGTTCATTTATGGGATGAATATTTAATGTTTGCATATTTATTTGGTATTGCTGATAAAGTTGCTAAACAATTAAAAAACTTATATCCAAAAGAGTTTACTGAATATACGACAAATTATGGAGTAGATTTTGATACATTTATCTTTATTAATAATATATCTACTAAAGGTGCAAGTGCTGCTAGTAGTGCTAGAAGTGCAGCAAGAAGTGCTGCTGAATCATACTCATCAGGTGGAGGTGGATTCTCTTCTGGTGGCGGTGGCGGCGGATCCTTCGGCGGCGGTGGCTCAGCTGGTGGACGTTAAAAATTAGTTATATTTAAGTAAAAATGAGTGAATAACTCGCTTTTTAAAAGTTTGAATGATTTAGATTGTCAACATAGTCTAGCGTATGCTATAATTATATTACTAAAGTATATAGGAGGTAATTATGCAATTAACTAATAGTCAAAAAGAAAGATTAAATGACTTTAAAAACTATATGATGAAATTCAATAAAAATGATGAGTATTTGACTTTTGTCATTGATACTATATTTGAAAATGTTGAAAAAAATTATGAGGAATTTAGTGATGAGATTAGCAAGATATCTGTTCAATATGAAAATGATAAATTAAATATATTACCACCAGAAAATGGATATTATTCATTATTAGATTTTCTATTGAATAGGGTTTTTAAAAATATTCTTATAGTATCATTAAAACCAGGGGTTGGAAATTTTTACGAGTTCGTGCATGGGGAGCTGATTATTGATACTTGTAGATATGATGAATATTATAAAACTTGTAATTCTAATGGTGAGAGACTTTTTTCAGATGATTTCTTATTACATCAAAAAAAGAAATCTATTATGCATGAGAGTGGGCATGCTCTTCAATGTAAAAGAGAGAAGTGTTGCGATATTTCTTATTTTTCTATACTTGCTAATCAGTTGCAATCTTTATTTGGACATAAGTATAATTTTAATAATTATTTTTGTAATATTTCAAATAGATTTTTTATAATTCCATTTGGTAAAAACTCATTACTTCGTGAAGGGTTAAACGAAATGTACGCATCATTATTTTCTGGCGTACAGGGATATAATTTGAATTTAAGTTTAGCAGAATCTTTGTATACTCGTAATCGTAGAAAAGATGCGGATGGAAAGGTGAGAACTTCGGCAAAAAAGAATTGTTTTAATGCATACAGTCATGACAGGTATTTTTATCAAATGAGAGCTTTAGTATCTAAACAATCAATATTTAATTCTATGTATTTTGGAAAAAATGATATGATTGACGAATTTTATAATACTTATAAAGAAATAATTAATAAGCATGTAAAAAATGCAGATAGTGATATTAAAGACCAGATAGCATATTTTACTGATGATAATATTATTAAGATATTATTAACGCATCTTGGAAGTTGTTATTTACATGATAAACCTGAAGTTTATAAATACGAAAAAATTTTAGATAGTATTTTTCTTGAGGCATTTGAAAAGAAAATTAGCTTGTTAACTACAAAAGATAAATTAGTTGAAAACACTATTGGTAATATGTACAATTATTCATATTGATATGTTGAAAATGGTACATATGTGGGCTCTGATGAGAAAGTTAGATATAGGGAACTTTATGAAAAAGTTAAAAAAGTTAATATGATATTACCTAATCAGCAAGATAATGTAAAAAATACTAGTAATCAAAACTTGAACAGTAGTAGAATGCTAGTATATGGTATTTTTGATGTTAATGTAATAAAAAATCCTGAGCATAATTTTAAAGTAATTATTTATTTTAAGAACAATAATTTTGAGGTTAATTCAATCGGTTCAATTGGTCCTAGTGTTTTTTCAATTCGCAAATTAATCGAAAGATATATTAATAAATATAAACAAGAATTGATTAATAATTCTAGTTTGATTATAGACTTAGTTAACAACATAAATTCTTATATTCCTGAAATTACAATGTCATCTAGTGATTGGAATTATGAAAATACGACTGGTAAGAAGAGATAATAAAATAAATTTTTGTGTGATAATTAATAAATTAGTTTGAAATATAACTAATTTTTTTAGTGTCAACTTTGTGTCAAGTAATGCAAAAAAGATAAAATATATGTTATACTTTACTTGAAAATGATAAAAGGAGTATAGATATTGAATCTTTTTAGTCATTTTATAACATAGATAAAGGAAAGGAAGAAGAAGAAATGAAGAAAAAATTAATAAAACTAACAAAGATGTTTTTAGTTTTATGTTTAGTTGTTTCTGAATTATCATCTGTTGGTTTGGTTTTTGCTGAGGGTGAAAGTACAAAGTTTGATTCAAGTATAAACGTTAGTCTTGAAACTCAATATGAACCTACAATTACAATTAAAAGTAATGATTTATATGAACAAATTCCTTCAACAAAACGAGGATGTAAAGGACAGTTTGAAACTCGTGTTGAACAGGCTGTTCGAACCTGTAATAATGTAAAAAATCGTTAGAGCAAAGCTAAAGATAATGCTATTAGCGCAGTTTTAAAAACCATAGAAGATGAAAACTTACTTGATAATAAAATCTTAGCAATTAGATTAGACCCCAAATATGCAGCAGATAAAAATCTAACTGGTTTGATTGCAAATGGACTATTGGACACTTACTGTAGACCAATTCTTATTTTAAATAAAG
>CAZTTM010000027.1:0-9232 GCA_964616035.1 uncultured Muribaculaceae bacterium | reverse complement strand
TAATTAAAAGAAATTATAGACTAATATTTAAGTATTTGATAAAATAATTATAGGAAGTAGGGATAATATGACAAATGAAAAAGATAAAACAATAGTAGCACTTATCTATGATTTTGATAAAACTTTATGCGATAAAGATATGCAAGAGTATTCTTTTATACCAAGTTTAGGGTTATCATCTGAAGAATTTTGGGAAGAAACAAATAAAACAACGCAAAAAAATCACATGGATAAAGTACTTTCGTATATGTATATGATGATTCACATGTCTAATAAAAAAGAAAAGTCAATAAAAAGAGAAGACTTTGTCAAATTAGGAAAGGATATAAATCTATATTCAGGTGTTAAAGATTGGTTTACTAGAATTAATGAATATGGAGAGTCAATTGGTATTACTGTCGAGCATTATATAGTATCATCAGGACTAAAAGAAATAATTGAAGGAACAGAAATAGCAAAATATTTTAAAGAAATATATGCTTGTGAGTTTTTATACGATCACAATGGTATAGCTGTATGGCCCGCTATGAGCGTAAACTATACTGCTAAAACCCAGTTCTTATCACGTATTAATAAAGGGGTATTAGATATTTCAGATGATACAACACTAAATAGAATGATGTTAGAAGATGATCGCAGAATATCAACAAAAAATATGCTATATGTTGGCGATGGGATAACTGATATTCCATCAATGCGTATGGTTAGGGGTAATGGTGGTTATACCATAGCAGTTTATCAAAAATATAAAGAAGAAATAGCCAGAAACCTTCTAGCAGAAGACCGTGCTAGTTATGCAGCATTAGCGGATTACTCAGAAAACAGCACAATGGACAAACTGGTAAAAACAATATTATTAGAAATGAAAATAAATACTGAACTAAGAAATATTCATAAAGAACAATTAAAGAAATTCACTAATAAATAAAATAAAAAACTTTTGTTAACACAAGTGATTTTTGTATTGACATATTGTTTTTTTTTTGCCAAAATTAAGTTGAGGTAGATATAATGAATTTCATAAAAAAATTAAAAAGCAATAATCTATTAATATGTCCAAATGATATAAAAAAAACAATATTACAAGAGTTAAACAAGATAAACAAACTTATAAGCATTAAATTTATGACTATAGAAGAATTAGTTAAAAAGTATTACTTTGATTATGATAATAAAACTATTCTATATCTTATAAATAACTATCATATTAATTATGATATTGCTTTAATATACTTAAAAAACATATACTATGTAAATGATTATAATTATACTGATTCTAAATTAAATAAATTAAAAAACATTAAAAAGAATCTACAGAATCATGACTTACTAATTGAAGATAAATTATTTAAAAATTTTTTAAACAATAAAGAAATAATAGTTTATGGTTATGATTATTTAGTAGATATTAACAATAAAGTAATAGAAGATATATCAAAAGAATATCCAGTAAAAATAATTAATAAAGAGTATCAAGAATATATGCATACTATATATGAAACAAGCACTATGGAAGAAGAAATAGAATTTGTATGTAAACAAATATGTGAATTAATCAACAAAGGTGTGGATATAAATAAAATAAAACTAAGTAATATTGGCAATGAATACAATATTCCCCTTAAAAGAATCTTTTCTATGTATAATATTCCATTATATTTAAATGATGAACCATCTATCTATTCAACTAAAATAGTAAATGACTTCTTAGAATTATATAATAGTGATATAACCATAACAATAGATAAATTAAAAGAATTATACCCTAATTCTGACATAGTTAATAAGATAATTGATATTATTAACGAATATTACTTTATTGATGATTATAATAAAGTAAAGACACTTGTAATACATGATTTACAAAGAACAAAGTTAATTAATAAAACATATACCAATTGTGTAAAAACAATAGATTATAATACTTATATAGCGGATGATGAATACGTATTTCTTATGAACTTTAATCAAAATAGCATTCCAATTATTAAAAAAGATGAAGACTATCTATCAAATGATATAAAAACATCTCTATCTTTAGAAGATACTTATACTATTAATAGATTAGAAAAAGAATCTAATATTAAAAACATTAAGAATATTAAAAATCTAACTATAACATATAAACTAAAAAGTCAAACAACTAGTTATTACCCATCAAATTTAGTTGAAGGCCTTAACTATCAAGTAATTAAAATTGAAAATAATATTTTAACTAGTTATTCTAATCTATATAATAAAATAAAATTAACTAAAGATTTAGATAATTTAATAAAATATGGTATTACAACAAAAGAATTATCAATATTAAATAATAATTATCAAATAGATTATCTAAATTATGACCATAAGTATAGCAAAATAGATAAATCTGATTATTATAGTTATATAAATAATAACTTAATTATGTCTTATTCTACTATGGATAATTATAATAAATGTTCATTTAGATATTATCTTGCTAACGTCCTAAAAATAGATATCTATGATGATACTTTTATAGCCTTTATAGGCAGCTTATTTCATCATATTTTAGAAATAGGGTTATTAAATGACATTGATGTAAACAAAGAAATAGATAATTATGTAAAAGGCAGTAATAGAAAACTATCTAATAAAGAAAAGTTCTTTGTCAATAAAATAAGCAAAGATATTGAATTTGTTTTAAAAACAATTCGCAAGCAATTAAACTATAGTAATTTAGATAAGATATTATTTGAAGAAGAAATAAAAATAGTAAAGCAAGAAGATATAACTATAATATTTAAAGGCTTTATTGATAAAATAATGTATCAAGAAAGACCAAACGAAGTAATAGTAGCCCTAATAGATTATAAAACAGGATCAGCAGATATTAAATTAGAAAACACTATACATGGACTAAGTTTACAATTACCAGTATATTTATATCTTGCCAACCATAAGTTTAAAAATGTTAAATTTGCTGGTTTCTATCTTCAACATATTCTTCAAAAAGAAATAGCAATTGATAAAAACAAAACATACAGTCAAAAGAAAGAAGAAAATCTCAAATTAGAAGGCTATTCTAACAGCGATATCAACATATTAAGAGAATTTGATAGTAATTACGAAAACAGTAATATGATAAAAGGAATGAGATGTAAAAAAGATGGTAGTTTCTATAGTAATGCCAAAGTACTAAACAATGAACAAATAAATAAACTAATTGATATTGTTGAAGAAAATATTACAAGTAATGCTACTAAAATAAGC
Source organism: uncultured Muribaculaceae bacterium (assembly GCA_964616035.1). GTDB lineage: Bacteria > Bacillota_I > Bacilli_A > RF39 > UBA660 > UBA6414. The sequence goes on along the minus strand of CAZTTM010000027.1, from coordinate 5,998 downwards.
AATGTAGAATTTGACATCAATCCTAAACAAGTTGGATATGCTCAAGACAGTTTAGTTGGATGCAAATTCTGTAAATTTAAAGATATATGTTTTATGGATAATAAAGATATAGTAATTTTAAAAGAAGAAAAAGATTTATCATTTTTAGGAGGTGAAAAAGATGCCTAGTTGGACTAAAGAACAATTACAAGCTATAAATGAAGAAGGGCAGAATATCATAGTATCAGCCGGAGCAGGTTCTGGCAAGACAGCTGTTTTATCTGAAAGAGTATTAAGAAAATTAAAACAAGGAATTGATATTAATAGACTATTAGTACTAACATTCACTAATGAGGCTGCCGGTGAGATGAAAAACAGAATAAGAAAGAAGATCAAACAAGAACCATCGCTTAAAAAACAGCTGGACTATCTAGATGCAGCATACATTACAACATTTGATAGTTATGCAGGATCAATTGTTAAAAAATATCACTATTTATTAAACATTCCTAAAAATATTACTATTATTGATAATGGCCTATTAGAACTTCAAAAAGATACTATACTAGATAATATTTTTGAATCCTTATATAAAAAACAAGATAGTGATTTTATCAACCTAATTAATAATTTCTGCACTAAAGATGATAAAGAAATAAAAAATGCTATAAAGAAAATAAACAATTCTTTAAATTTACGCCTAGACAAAAACGAATATCTTGAAAATTATAAATTAGATATTCCTAAATATATAGAACAATATGATGAACTATTGCACAATAAACTACTCGAACTAGAAAATACCCTATATCGTTTAAGTTATTCATCTGATAGCACTTTTTATGAAAATATGTCTATTGCCTTAGAACCTCTACTAAAAAGTAGCAGTTATGATGAAATAACTAATAATTTTGCATTAATAAGCTTACCAAGAATACCAAAAGATAGTGAAGATGACATCAAGAAAGTAAAAGATGAAATATCAAAAATATTGAAAGAATTTGAAGTATTTTGCCGCTTTTCCAGTGAAGAAGAAATTAAAAAGTCTTTAAAACAAACTGAAGACTATATAAGAGTAATTATAAAAATTATTAAAAAATATGATGATGAAATAATGCAGTTTAAAAGGAATAACAATGCTTATGAATTTACTGATATTGCCTTATTTGCCATTAAAATAGTTAAGAATAATGAGGAAATACGCAAAGAATTACAAAACTATTATAATGAAATATTAGTAGATGAATACCAAGATACTAGTGATTTACAAGAAGCCTTTATTAACCTAATAGAAAACAATAATGTATACATGGTTGGAGATATTAAACAATCTATTTACCGCTTTAGAAACGCTAATCCAACAATATTTAAAAACAAATATGATAAATACACTAATGCTGATGGTGGCCTAAAAATAGACTTACTTAAAAACTTTCGTTCTAGAAGTGAAGTACTCAATAATATCAATGAAATATTTAATCTAATTATGGATAATACATTAGGAGGAGCCCAATATAGCGAATCTCATCAAATGATATTTGGTAATACTACATATAATGAACAAGGCCTAACCAAGCAAAATAACAATCTAGAAATATATAACTATCACTTAGAAGACAAAACATATTCTAAAGAAGAAGTTGAAGCCTTTATTATTGCCAACGATATAAAAAATAAGGTAGAAAACCATTATCAAGTCTTCGATAAAGACACCCTAGAAGTAAAAGATATTACTTACTCAGATATTTGTATTATCATGGATAGAGGAACATCATTCCCATTATATAAAAAGATATTTGAATACCTACACATTCCACTATCAATATATCAAGATGAAAAGTTAACTACTGAAACAGATATTATATTAATAAAAAATATCATCAACTTTATTATAAAAATAAAAGAAAAGAAATATGATACAGAATTTAAATATTATTATACATCAATTGCTAGAAGTTATCTTTTTGGCTATTCAGATGCTGAGATATTTAAAACATTTACTAACAAAGATTTCTATCATAATGAAATTTTTAAATTAAGCAAAGAAATATCTGATAAATTAGAAGAACTAACTAATATTGAATTACTAAATAGCATAATTGACAAATTTAACATCTACGAAAAAACAATTTTAGTCGGAGATATTGAAAGAAGTATGTATCGTATTCAAAATTTGCAAAATATTGCCATAAACTTAGACAACTTAGGCTATAATCCATACCTATTTGGCGAATATCTAAAAGAAATGACAAATGGTAATAATGAAATTAGATATTCCCTAAACACAAAAAGTGGTAATAATGTAAAAATAATGAATATTCATAAATCAAAGGGACTAGAGTTTAATATTTGCTACTTCAGTGGATTTCATAAAGAATTTAATAAAGAAGACACCAAAGATAGATTTATCTATGATAGTAAATTAGGAATTATTACGCCATATTATAATGAAGGAATAGGTAATACTATTTTAAAAGATCTATTTAAAGATAAATATAAACAAGAAGATATATCAGAACGTATAAGATTATTCTATGTTGCCTTAACAAGATGTAAAGAAAAAATGATTATGGTATGTTCACTTGACGAAGAAAAGAACATTGTTGAAGATATTGTAGATACCACTATTAGAAGTAAATACAAATCATTCTTAGATATTATTAATTCTATCAAAACGAAAATACCAAATTATATAAAATCAGTTAATTTAGATGATATAAACTTATCTAAAGATTATAACATTATCCTAAGTAATAACTATAAAGATAAAATAGAACAAGATACTACAATTATTAATACAAAAGAAATATCCATCAGTCAAGTTGAAGAACAAAAGCAACGAGCTTCTAAAATCAGTAATAAATTAATAAGTAAAGAAGAAGCAAAAAACATGGAATATGGAACTTATATGCACTATATATTTGAAATAGTAGACTTTAATAATCTAAAAATAGATATTGACCCATTCTATCTTGATAAAATAAAAAAATTTATATCAGCAGTAGGAGATATAAAAGAATCTCAAGTATATAAAGAATACGAATTTATATATACTAAAGATAATAAAGAATATCATGGTATTATAGACTTATTATTAGAATATGATGACAAAATAAAGATAATAGATTACAAACTAAAAAATACTACTGATAAAGCCTACTTAGAACAACTAAAAGTATATAAAGAATATATAAGCAGTAAACTAAATAAACCAGTAAGTACTTATCTATATTCAATTATTGATGAGAAACTCGTACCTATTGCAGTATAAATATAAATATTATATAATTAAAAAGGTGATAACTATGAATGAAAAAATACAAGATAGAATAAAAGAATTAGTAGACATTATAAATAAAGCAAACTATAACTATCATGTTTTAGATAACCCAGAAATATCTGATCAAGAATATGATAAATATTTAAAGGAATTATATTCTTTAGAAGAAAAATATCCAGAATATGTTTTGCCAAATTCTCCCACTAAAAAGATAGGCGGAGAAGTAATTGAAGAATTTGGGAAAGTAGAACATGACAAACCAATGATGTCACTATCCAATGTTTTTAATGAAGATGAAATACGAGCATTTGATGCCAGAATTAGAAAAGAAGGTATAAATCCCAAATATGTATGTGAACTAAAAATAGATGGTCTAAGTGTATCATTACGCTATCGAAATGGTGTATTATTGACAGGAGCTACTAGAGGAGATGGTATTACTGGTGAAGATATAACACATAATGTTAAAACAATAAAAACAGTTCCTCTAAAACTTGAGAAGGATATTGATATTGAAGTCCGTGGTGAAATATATATGAGTAAAAAAACTCTGGAGGAACTAAATATAAATAGACAACTAAATGGTGAACCAATCCTAAAAAACGCCAGAAATGCCGCCGCAGGTTCTATCAGACAATTAGATAGCAAAATAACTGCTCAAAGAAAACTGGATACATTTATATATCATTTACCAAATCCAGAAGACTATAACATAAAAACACACCACGAAGCCCTAAAATTTATGGAAGAACTTGGCTTTAAAACTAATCCCAATAATAGACTAGTAAATAACGTTGATGAAGTAATAAATTATATCAAAGAAAAAACAGCCATAAGAGAAAGTTTACCATATGATATAGATGGCGTTGTAATAAAATTAGATAATATTGATGAGCAATTAAAACTTGGCTATACTGCTAGATACCCCAAATGGGCAACTGCTTACAAATTCCCCGCTCAAGAAGTAATAACAAAATTAAAAGACATTATCTTTACAGTAGGAAGAACAGGAAAGATAACACCAAATGCTGTCCTAGAACCTGCCATTGTCATGGGCTCAACAGTCTCAAGAGCAACCCTTCATAACGAAGACAACATTATAGACAAAAATATAAAAATAGGGGACATGGTTGTCATTAGAAAGGCTGCAGATGTAATTCCAGAAGTCGTAAGACCTGTTTTAGAAAGAAGAACCGGTGCTGAAAAGGATTTTGCAATGATTGATAAATGCCCAATCTGTCAAACAAAGTTAATAAAAAAAGAAGGCGAAGTAAATAGTTATTGTCCTAACAAACTATGTCCCGCTAGAGAAATAGAAAACTTAATACATTACTCATCAAGAGGTGCTATGAATATTGAGGGCCTCGGAGAAAGTATTATGGAAGAATTATATAATGAAGGATTTGTCAAAAGTATAACTGACATATATAATATAAAAGAATATAAAGATAAATTAATAGAATTAGATGGTTATGGAGCTAAAAGTATTTCTAATCTAGAAAAATCTATTGAAAACAGTAAGCAGAACTCTCTAGAAAGATTACTATTTGCCCTTGGTATCAGACAAGTAGGAAGTAAAACCGCTAAAATCATAGCAAAAAAGTACCAAAATATTGATAATATTATTAATGCTAGTATTGAAGAATTAAAAAAAGTAAAAGATATTGGCCCAACTATTGCCGAAAATATATATGAATACTTTCATAACGAAAAAAATATAGAAATTGTAGAAAAATTAAAAGAATTAGGAATAAATACTAACTATATAAATGATAATACTAGAGAAGAAAATGATGAATTTATTGATAAAACATTTGTTTTTACTGGAAGCTTATCTTCTATAACAAGAGATGACGCTAGTAAAATAATTGAAGAATTAGGTGGTAAAGTAAGTAGTTCTGTTAGTAAAAAAACATCTGTTGTTATTGTTGGCACGGATGCAGGAAGCAAATATGACAAAGCTAAAGAATTAGGTATAACTATCTGGAGTGAAGAAGAATTTATAAATAAAATTAAATAGGAGTGGAATAGTGAAGAGTATTGAAATAGATATAACTAGTCTAAATAATGAACAAAATATTTTCATTGATATTACAAACATGCAAATAAATATTAATGGCAGTATTAAGAAAACAACTAAAGAACAAATAAATAACTTGCTAAGAATAATAAGAACATGGTCAAACTGCAATGATAGTAAAACGATGGATAATCAAAGATTTAATATAATAATTGATGATAAAGAAGTCATTACTGGCAGTACAACGCTTCAAGATAATTACATAGAATTAGAAAGTTGGATTAATGAATTATGATTGCTGAAACTATATCACAAAGATTTAATGCTTCTATAATAATTAGAGAAAAACTTCCTCAAATAATTGAAGCATTTGTTAACTTCTATGGCGAAGAAGAAAGAAATTATATTGAGGATAAGTTTAAAAAAACATTTATAGTAAGTTATGCTAGTCCAAAAAGTTATGAAAAAATAATTAACAAAAATGATGAGAAAGTAAAAGATTATTTAGAAATGAAGTTATTAGAAGATTTAAAGATTCCGAGGAATAATAAACGTAGATTTTTAGAATCGCTATTTGGCGAGCATGAAATATTTAATAATGAAACTCCCATTGAAGAATATATTAAATGCTTAAATAATGACACTGACGATATATCACATTCAAAAATTAAAAGACTATTAAACTACTTTGGAAAGAACAGCAATCCAGATATTATAAG
>CAZTTM010000026.1:0-9373 GCA_964616035.1 uncultured Muribaculaceae bacterium | reverse complement strand
TCTGGTTCCATAACATATAATAGCCAATCAGTACCCATACTATATGTATAATTAGATGCTCCCGTACCAGTGACTGCAATGCTTTCTACATTCCATGTTGGCATCTTATCTAATTGATATTTTATAAATGATGTAATCATATTAGAACTAATATCTGTTTGAAATGAACCATCTAATGTTTTTAATATTTCACTATATCTATTTATAAGAACTTTTGATGTAGATATCTTATCTATAATAGCGGTTATTACTTGTTGTTGATTAGCTCCTCGATGATTATCTCCAGTAGTATATGAATACCTTTCTCTAGCATATGCTAAAGCCATTGTTCCATCCATATGATTCCAACCATACTCTATATATAATTTTTTATTAGTCCATGGAACAAATGCTTGATCAGAATATATATCTATTCCATCAATAGCATCAACTACTTTAATTAATGTATCAAAATTAACTCTTAAATAATAATCTATATTTATTTCATATAAATCCTCTAAAGTATCAATACTCTTTTCTACTCCATAAAACCCTGCATGTGTTAATTTATCTTTTAAACCAGTCGTACCTGCTAATTGAACATAATAATCTCTTGGAGTATTAACTAGTAAAATATGATTAGTTTTAGGATTAATTACTACTAATTGATTAACATCACTTCTACCTCTTACTGTATCCATACTTCCATATTGATCTATTCCACTAATATATAAAATAAATGGGTCTTCTAATACATATAATGATTCATCTATTGTTTTTTCTTGATGTGATTTTACCTGTAATTTAATAGTATATATATTATTTATTTTATCACTAATACCTTCAATCTCTTCTGATATTAATGTTAAATAACTTGTTTCTAAAACAATAGCATCTGTTTCATTTTTTAATAATTTATTTATTAAAGTATTATAAAGTGATACCTTTTCTTCAGTGTAAGTTATTACATTATCTAATTTTTCCTTAATACTAGAACTATTATCATCTTCTAAATAAGTTATATTCTTATTACTTAAATCATTAATACTTTGATAATTATTTTCTTTTAATACTAATACTGAATAACTTAATGTATCATAATTACTATTAATATTATTTACAAAGTTATAAGTATTTATTAAATAATTATATGTAATAAATAAACTACCTATAGATATAATTATTAATAGTATTAAACCTATTATTTTAAATCCTATCTTTAACTTACTTAATATAACAAATATTAATATTAAAATAATTAATATATATATACCATAACCAATAAATAAATACTTATCAGGTATTACATTTAAACTAAATATATAATAACTAAATATAGTTATACATACTAAGCATAGTACTATCATTATTATACTTATAATATTAAATACTTTATTTTTTTTCATAATTTGATACTCCCTTGCTATATTAATTATACATATTAATTTGGTATTTGTATAGATTTTTTTGACTTATTATTAATATTTTTACACTTATATTTACTTAATTATCTATACTACTCTACTACTAATAATATATGATAATTCTTTGATTAAATATAGTAAAAAAAGAGATTAAACTATAAATATATTAATCTCTTGTATAAACATCTCTTGTATATACTTTATCTATACTATCTGCAAGTTCTACATCATATCTATTAGCAATTATAACATCAGACATATTTTTAAAATTATTTAGTGAATGTTCTACTATTATCCCTTCATATTCATCAGCCTTTAGTGTTGGTTCATAGATAACAACATCCACATCATTTTCTTTTATAATATTAATTACATCATGTATAGCACTGGCTCTAAAATTATCTGATCCTGCTTTCATTGTTAATCTATATATTCCAACTGTTTTAGGCATCTTAGATAATATCATATTTGCAATATGTTTCTTTCTTATATCATTAGATTCAACTATGGCTCTAATCATTGTTTGAGGAACATCTTTATAATTAGCAAGTAATTGTTTAGTATCTTTGGGTAGGCAATAACCACCATAACCAAAACTTGGATTATTATAATATGTACCAATTCTTGGATCTAAGCATACTCCATCAATAATATCTTTAGTATTTAAACCTTTCAATTCAGCATAAGTATCTAATTCATTAAAGTATGATACTCTAAGAGCTAAATAAGTATTGGCAAATAATTTTACTGCTTCAGCTTCTGTTGAATTCATATACTTAATTGTTATGTCTTCTTTAATAGCACCCTCTTTAAGTAAATGGGCAAATTCTTCTGCTCTCTTACTCTTTTCACCAACAATAATTCTTGATGGGAATAGATTATCATATAGTGCTTTACCTTCTCTTAAGAATTCTGGTGAAAAGAAGATATTATCAATATTATATTTTTCTTTCATGTTATTGATAAATCCTACTGGAATAGTTGATTTAACAACCATAACTATATTAGAATCATTCATATCATTAACTTTTTTTATTATATCTTCAACTGATGAAGTATCAAAAAAATGTGTTTTTTCATCATAATTAGTAGGAGTACTAATTATTACAAATTTTGCTCCAGTAAATGCCTCTTTATAATCTAATGTGGCTTTTAAATTTAAATCTTTTTCTTTGAAATATTTTTCAATATATTCATCCTGTATAGGACTTATCCTTTTATTTATTTTTTCTACTTTTTCTGGTATAACATCTAGTGCATATACCTCATTCTTTTGGCTAAGTAATGTGGCTAATGATAAACCTACATAACCTGTGCCTGCTACTGCTATTTTCATAATCTTTACTTCTCTCCTTTTATGATTTAATTATTTTAAGTAAATAAATAACGTCCTCTTTAAAACTAATTATTATAAACAATGTTGAAATCGTGACATAGATAATAAAACCAATTATTGAATTAAATGTACAAGCACATATTAAAAACAAAATTAGTTCTACTATAAGCAACAAAATACACTTATTATTTTTAAAGATACTTTTAAAATCTAGTAATGAAATTATAAGCCAATATATTGAGGAAATCAATGTTCCAATAGCATAAGACTCTTTGTATGGATATATTTTGAATATTAAAATATTAACCATTATTCCAAATATTATAACTGATAACAATTTCAGAAAATATTTTTTTTGCAGTTTTTTGTACTTGTACATATTAACATAGATGCTTTTAACACATATAAAGCTAAGTTGTGATGCAAATAAACATGCTAAAACAATTGATGAATTTATATATTTTGTTAAATACGTCTCTAAAATAAATTTTGCTGGAAAAAATGCTGCTATTGTATAAATCGAAGTGATTATTATATAACTTCTAATTTTTTCGAAATTGCAATTTTCTTTCTTTCTACAAAAATAATTATATAATGTTAATGTTATTGGTGTAATGGCAACATTTACAAAATTATCCATGGTAACTGCAAATGAATATTCTGCAAAATCAATTGTCTCAAGTGTCATTTTTACAAACCATCTATCAATACTTGTTAAAATAATTGATGAAAAAGTACCTAACATTAACAATATTCCTAACTTTATATTATTATTAAAACATTTTTTTGAAAAACTTATTATTGAAAGATTATTGTCAATTTTTTTTCTAATTTCAATTTCTAAAGTTAACCACGAAACAATGTAGATTATTACATATAATAAGCAATACATAAAACTGTTATTTGACTTTAAGGCAAACAATAGTGTCGTATTTGCAAGAAATGTTCCAATTGTTGTTATATTTAATATTTTGCGATATCTTTTAAATTCACCAATGGACTGAAATAGATATCTAAAATAAGAATTCATATTTTCCGGTAGTATTGCTAATCCAAATGCAACGATAATATAATCATGTATGATTAAACCAACAGTTACCCAAACTATAGTCATTAAAAATTGAAAAATTCTCATTGTTGATAAATCCTTATTAAAGTCATTCTTGTTGATTTTTTCAATATCCATACCGCCATATTTTAAATACATTCCATCAACATATCCTAAATGTAAAAGTCCAGCATAACCTATGTATAATTGAAAAGTCTTAATAGCCGAATAAGTCTCGACTGATAAATACTTAGGTAATATAAAACTTGTAATTATATTTAGTACTAAATTAATTACATTGGCGCTAAAAATATTTAATATTCCTGTTTTCAACTTTTTATCCATTTGAAATTACCAATCCTTCATTTCTTTTTTTTAGTAAATATATAATTAATAAGACAACAAACGTTATTAGAGTTTTGGCATTGATTAATAAACACCAATTTCCGATTCTAAAATAGTCTAATAAATCCCACATAAAACTTTGCGCAAAATATAGAATAAAAAATTCATTATTATTCATTGATGTATAAAACATTTTTATATCAAATAATATTAATAATCCTAATGCACATGAAATCATAATGGTTCCAAGATAACCGATTGTATTAATCCCAACTGTTAAATAACTACCTGCCCACCTTACTCCATTTGCCAAATTTGCATCAACTGTACTTTTATTAGAAATTTCATACATAACTCGTATTATTCCACTATTTGTATCAAGTTCACCTAGGTTATTTATAATTGCATATACTTCACTTTTTAATTCATTTTTGTCACCACTAAATTTCTTGCTTGCCCACATTTTTTCATCCAATGTCCAAAACGTATGAGACTGTAATGCAAAAACTCTATCAAATAATAATTTTTTTGCATCAAAGTTTTTGTTAGTGTTTGAATAAATAAATAAACAGAGACATATTACGGCAAAACTAATTGTAATTATTTTTAGTATGTTTTTAAGTGAAAAAAGTTTATAATCTTTCTTTTTGTAGTACATTATTAAGCCAGGTAAAAAGAAACTAAAAATAATATTATACATTCCATGATATTTATATTCCATTAATAACCTATAAACGATTGATATTAAAAATAGTGTTATTGCTATTTTTTTATTAAATTTGTTACTTTTGTTAAAATAAGCTACTCCTGCAATAATCATACCAAAAAATGTAATTTCACCATTCATCTTAGTAGCAAAAGGTAATCTTGAATATTTGCTATAATTAATTCGCGTTATTTCACTAGAGAATAGTGGAATACCACTAACAAACATATCTAATATACAATAAAATACCACTAATAATGTAAAAACTAATATTGCTCTTATGCACGAATCACAATTTATTTTTTTTGTGTAAAATTTATTTTGGTATGCTTTATTTAATTCACCCGATTTTTTAGATAAAATGATCAATATTAATGGTAAATATAATATTACCATTCTAATTAATGCACCCGTGTAATGAGATGTCAAAGCCGTTTCAATTATATAAACATTTCCAAAATCCAAATATGCACAAGAAATTATTTCCCAGACAAGTTCTATTAAAAAAATTATTCCTACACTCAATACTAAACTTTTTCTTTTACATAGCATTGAAATAAAACATGTAATTAATAATAGTATTGGCAAAATAAATACAAACATATCTTCACCTTCTCTATATCTTTCCTCTTAATACTAAAATTATAAATTTAAAATATGAAATTCTATATTTGCTTCTGTATCTTTTTGAAAAAATAACTTTTATTCTTTTAAATAATGAAGTCTTTGTTGCAATTAATTCGTCGAAAACTCTTTTTGCTTCAGTTGTCAAATCATTATCAAAGTTACCTTTCCATTCATATATTAACTTTGAGCGGATTTCAGCTTGTTCATTTCCAAATATAAATTTTATTTTTTTCAAAATTCTTTCAGTTTTCGTTTCTTTTTTTAACGTTGAATACACATTATTATTGTGTTGTCTGTAATACATATGCGATATCTTGTCAAAAATTATTTTTCCACCAACAACGATACATGTCTTATGTAGCCATGCATCATGCATTATTTTTGTTCTTGATTCTTTGTTTTTAATAATTTTCAATAATTTCCTATTAAATACCATTGTACAGCCCTGAGTATTGCTTGCTACAAGTGCATGTTCAATTGTATTCACTAAATAATGCTTGTACTTTTTCTTTTTTATTACGTTTAGTTTCTCATCTACAGGAATAGATGTCCCACTATATAGCAATGGAATATTAGAAGAATAATTTTCTAATTTATTAATTGCACTTATCATTTTATCTTTCATCCAAACATCATCTTGATCACATAATGCATAAAAATCATAATCCTCATTACAATTATTTATTAAATTATAAAAGTTTTTTTGAGCAGAACCACATTTACTTTTAATTAATTTTATTTTATCTTTTTTTTCATATTTCTCTAATATTGATAATGTTTTATCTGTTGAATTATCATCACTAACTAAAATATCCAATTTAATATTTATTTGGTTTAAAACACTATCTATCTGCTCTTCTATATACTTTTCGCCATTAAATGTTGCCATTAATACTAAAACTCTAGACATTTTTTCTCCTTATCTTTATTTACTATTTTAATTTTATCAAATTCCCAAATTTTGTATCCCATTCATTTGGATTAAACGATTTAAATCCACTAAAATGAAAGAATGTCAATTCCCCAAAATATATTTTTCCATCTACTTCATAAAAATCAACTCTTAAATGTTTTAACCCTTTAGATAATTTTTCAGATAATTCAATCATTTTATTAAAATTCTTCGGTTTGTCTGGAACATTGGGATTCATTGGATGACCATTTATTATTTCCAAATGATTAAATTCTTTATCAAAAAAATCAAAATAAGTTTCACCTTCTCCTTGCCTATTAGTTGCAATAAATAAATATTTAACTTTCCCTGAAAACGTAAAAAATTTATAATCTCTTAATTCACCATATTTTTTTTCTTCCAAATATGGTTCAATTATAATTCTAGGCTTTACGTTTTTATATGGCCATTCTCTACCGGAATAATAATAATTATTTTTCAAACATTTATTAATCTTTTTTTTCACACTCTTCATATTTAATCTTTTTTTATCTTTCACAATAACTAAACCACATGAATCATGTGTACATTTGATAACAAATTGATTAGGTAATTTTTCAAAAATTATCTCATCAAACTTATCATATACTCCTAATGTTGGAATTATATATTCTTTTCCGATAATACTAGATACATATTCTTTTGCAGCATATTTATCAACCATTTTTGTATATTTTTGATCTCTATCATATAATTTTAACCATTGCAGCTTTTCATTATAAGTCGTGGGATTTTTTAAATTTAATTTTTTATGAAAAACATAAAAATATTTTAATTTAAGATAAATTTTATCCGGAATAATTCTTAAAACCCTTTTCAAAATATCCTTCATGATACACTCTCCTTATTATTTCAATCTTGTATAGAAATCACAATATTTTTTTGACATATTATTCATTGTAAATGGTGTGCTTAAAATGTCAACTCTTTTGTTGTTATCATTCACTGCTTTTTTTATTTTATCAGATAGTTCATTAATATCACCCAATTTATAACATTTACCAGTCCCAGATAGTTCCACAAGTATTTCTTTATGTTGTGGTATATCTGACAATACTACTGATACACCACACGCAATAGCCTCAAGTACACTATTAGGAAGGCCTTCTGACTCACTAGATGAAATAAATATATCAGATAATTGTAAATATTCTATTACTTTATCAGTTTTACCAACAAAAAATATATTATTATTATTTTTATATTTATTGTTAATTTCTTCAAAAAGTGGACCATTACCCAGTAATAGTAGAACTCCATTCTCAATTTTTGCATTTAAAAACCCAGTTATTGTTTCCACTATTCTTTTTCTTGGTATAAAACTTCCTGTAGCTATGCATACGATTTTGTTCTTGTCAATCAAATATTTTTCTCTTAATTTTTCTTTTTCAGTTAAACTTATTTTTTTAAATTTATCAATATCTACTCCATTTTGAATATAAATAAATTTATGCTTTGGATAATCTTTTTTCATCATATCAGCTATACATTTAGAACAACACACTACGTTATCACATTTTAATAGTGCCCTTAAATGATAATGTAATGCGATTTTACCTTTAATATAGTTCATTCTAGTCAAGATATCTTCTTTTGGATAATTTCTTAATGTTATAATATGCTTTATATTTAATTTTTTACATACTTCTTCACACAAACAATCTGACTTTATACCATATGAATGTACCAATTTAATTTGATACTTTCTTAATATGCCTATTAGTTTTTTTTGACCAGTTATAATAAAAGACACCCTATTTAAGTTTAAACAAAAAACATCTATATTGTTGGCTTTATATTCATTTATCATAGTATCATTATTATCTTCTTTAAATAGTGTAATAACAATGCTCTCTTTTTTATAGCAAGATTTTTTTATAATATTTAATGTCTGGTTTGTTGGCCCTACCCTTTTTAAATCAGAAACAACATAGGCTATTTTTATATCCACCATTTACATCCTACCTGCTTTCATCCCGAATAATCTAGCAGCCATATCAAATGGATATCTAAGCAATAATGAAAATCTTTTTTCTTGAATAATTCTTTTTAATATATATTTTGCAAGACTTGCTCCTGTTCCTGTTGTACCGTATTCATCTAGATAACTGTTTTGCTTAAAAAATTGCCCAGTTAATTTATATCTATTATATAATTCTTTTAATGTGAATTTATGTGAATGATATACAACAGAATCAGATTCATATTTAATTCTATATCCATTCATTATAATTTTATAAGCAATATACATATCTTCACTAATTGGTAAATCTTTGCCATCATATCCTTCTAATTCTTTAAAAATGCACGTTTTAATAGCACTTGCTGCATCACTGAAGAAGAATGTTCTAAGTCCCATATTTTTAATATCTTTTTTTGAAACTATATAAGATTTTTCGGGATAATTTCTTTCTCTTGTATATTTTTCAATATTATTATATTTAGATATCTGTCTAGAAAATGATGCAACACATTCGTTATTTATTATTCCTTTAGTTAAATTATATAACCATAACTCATCTTCAATAATAATATCTTGTGTAATAAAAACTAAAATATCAGATGTACTATCCATAGCAGCTTTTTCCCTAACTAAACTGTGTGAAAATTCTTCTTTTGATATTTTTTGATATTTAATTTTATTGTTTTTTAATATTTCTTCAGTATTATCTTTGCTTTCAGTAAGAATGTATTTTATTGTATTTATTTTAACTTTTTTTTGCTTTGATATTGAGTCATCAAGTCCTTTAATGTATTTTTCCGCATTATATAATGGACAAATAATATCTATTTTCATATTTCACCTTCTTACATATAAAATTCTTTATACCACTCCGCAAACTTTCTTAATCCTTCACGTAATGATGTGCTTGGTTTAAAACCATAGTCTCTTTCTAGTGGTGTTGTATCTGCATAGGTTACTGGTACATCCCCGGGCTGCATGGGAACCAGTTTT
>CAZTTM010000025.1:0-9513 GCA_964616035.1 uncultured Muribaculaceae bacterium | reverse complement strand
AAAACAAAGTTAATGATAAACAATCGTTACCTGTGTAATTAAAATTGTCAACCACTCTGAGGGTGGTTGACAAAATAAAAACCTTTTATAATAAGGCTTGGATTAATATTTGAAAAGTGACTAACTGCAAAATTAGGGAGAGATTTGATACTAAGGTAATACTTCTTACTAAGAATAGTAATATAGAAAATAATAAAGTATATAAAGATAGTAATTTTAGTGATTATATAACAAAGCCTATTGATAAGAATGATTTGATGAATAAGATAAATAAATGGTTAGGTATTAATAATAAAGATTTTTAATATGATAAAATTGACATGAAAATATTGACACTATAAAGTTAATATGCTAAACTTAATGTATAAAGTAGAGGAGGAAATAATGAAGAAATTAAATAGAAAAGGATTTACTTTAGTAGAATTATTAGCAGTAATTGTTATACTTGCATTAGTAGTAGGTATTACTATTCCTTTAGTATTATCAACATCAAATAGTGCTAAGAGGAGTACATTCCAATCATCAGCTAATATGTTAGCAGATTGGGTAAAGAATCAATATGATGCTATTAGTTTATCTAGTTTAGGAACTGAAACTGACTTAAGTACTGAATTTACATCTTTATGTGGAAGTGATGGTCAAAAGTGTGTTGTTGGTGGTACAGGATCAATTACTGGAACGGCATTAAGAGCGAATGCTAATTCTACCTTCTTAACAGCAGCTGGTTTGAAACCTAAAAATTATTATGAGTTTGTAGTAGCAATTGATGCATCTACAGGTTCTGTATGCGTTAAGATGAGTATGTCTAATGATGGACAATATTATTATGGCTCAGTAGGAAATAATGCATTTACAACAACAGAATCTTGTTCATTAACTAAATTTGGCTCAACTGCATCATTGTCAACAACAATTGGAGCATATGCATCATAATAATAAAATTAAAGTGAGAAATCACTTTTTTCTTTTACCTATTTATAGTATAATTTTATATAGAAAGAAGGTTATGTTATGGAATTAATAATTGGTTCTCATGTATCATTTAAAAGTAATAGTCAATTACTAGGAAGTGTTCAAGAAGCTTTATCATATGGTGCTAATACATTTATGTTTTATACAGGAGCACCACAAAATACTAAAAGAGGAACTATAGATGATGGTTATACTTTAGATGGGTTAAAACTAATGAAAGAAAATAATATTAAATTAGAGCATGTAGTTGTTCATGCTCCTTATATTGTGAATCTATGTAATCCTAAAAACTATGATTTCTCGGTAAGTTTTTTAATTAATGAATTAGAAAGATGTCAAAGTATTGGTATAAAAAACTTAGTTTTACATCCAGGTTCAGCTTTAGATTTACCACGAGGGGAAGCTATTCAAAATATTATTCAAGGCTTAAACCAAGTATTATCTATTCCAGATAACGATGTCTGTATTTGCTTAGAAACAATGGCTGGTAAAGGTAGTGAAGTAGGTGTTTCTATAATGGAAATAAAGTCTATTATTGAGGGTATTAAATATCCAAATAGAGTAGGAGTATGTTTAGATACTTGTCATTTAAATGATGCTGGTTATGATATTAGTAATTTTGATACATACTTAGATGAATTTGAAAAAGAAATAGGTCTTGATAAAATAAAAGTAGTTCATGTAAATGATAGTAAAAATATTAAATCATCACATAAAGATCGTCATGAAAATATTGGATTAGGCACTATAGGCTTTGATAATTTAATTAATGTTATCTATAATAAAAGACTAGAGAATATTCCTAAAATATTAGAAACTCCATATATTACACTAGATGATAATAGTAAAGAAAAAATATATCCTCCATATAAACAAGAAATAGATATGATAAAGAAAAAAGAGTTTAACTCTAATTTAATAGAAGACATTAGGTCTTATTATAAATAAAATACCTCACTAATTAAAGTGAAGTCTTTTTCTTATATTAATTTATTATATTTATAATACATATCTTTTATATAATTATATGCATTATTATTCAACTTATCTTTTATTTCTTCTAATAATGATTCATCTTTATTAATAAGTCTATTATATTCATGCTTAATATAATAGTATATTGTCTCAACTTCATCATTATTTAAACTAATACCTTGTTTATTAGCATAATTAATAATATCATTTCTATTAATCTTTTTTATATATTCTATTATTATATATCTATTCATTTATTATCTCCTTATCATATTATATTAATAATATATGTATTGTATACTAAAATAAAGTATATTATTTATCTAATATCATATATATTAATGAAAGGATGATTAAATGAAAAAAATAATACCATTTGAAAAAGAATTATTATTTAAAACTAGTGTTAATGAAATAACCGCTATATCATTAGAACATAATCTAGATTTAAATAATGAAGATACTATTAGTGGTAATTTTATAATAACAGGGGAATATAAAATTACTGGAGCTTCTATTCAAAAAGAATCATTTTCATTTGAACTACCATTTGATATAGCATTAGGAACAAGGTTGAATACTAAAGAGTGTGTTATTGATATAGATGATTTTAATTATAAATTAAAAGATAGTAATACTTTATATGTAAAAATAGATTTATATATAGAGGGAGAAGAAGAAACGATACTAGAGTCAGATAGTGAAACTTCAATTAATGATGATAAAGTAGTAGAAGAACAAGAACTACGAACAATAAATATTGTAAAAGATTTACCAGAAATAGCTAGTGAAGTTAATATTATGTCTAATAAGCCTAATATAGTACCAGAAGATACTATGGTTAACAATAATACTAATATAAATATTAATAATGAAGAAGATACTAATAACTTATCATCAATATTTAATGATGTAAGCGATAATGAAACATATGCTACATACCGAGTATATATTGTTAAAGAAGAAGATACTATTGATAAAATAATAGAAAAATATGATATAGATAAAGATAAGTTAGAACTATATAATAACTTAAGTGAAATAAAAACAGGTGATAAACTAATTATACCCTCTATGTAATGAATAAGTTATATCAAATTATTAAAGATAAACCTAAAAGAATAACTATAAAAATAGTGTAGAGATTATTAACACTTCAAATAATACTTATGTTATAAAGAAAAAAACTAATAAAGATATAGATAATATATATGATTATTTATCATCACGTAGCTTTGATTATTTTCCACAAAAATTAATTAAAGATAATGAATATGATATCTATGAATATATTGAGGAAGTTAAAATACCAAATGAACAGAAAATACTAGATTTAATTAATTTACTTACTTTATTACATAATAAAACTACTTTCTATAAAGAAATAGATATTGATATATATAAAAATATTTATGAAGATATTATTGATAGAGTAAATTATTTAGATAATTATTATAATACTTTAATGGATACTATTGAAGCTACTTTATATATGTCACCATCAGAATATTTAATAGCGCGTAATATATCATTAATATATAACTCTCTTAACTATTCTAGATATCAAATAGATACTTGGTATAATTTAATTAAAAATAAAAGAAAAATAAGATTAGTAAATATTCATAATAATTTAAATATTGATCACTATATTAAAAAAGATAAACCATACTTTATTAGTTGGGATAAATCAAAGATAGATATGCCTATATATGATATGTTAAAACTATATAAAAATCATTATTTAGATTTTGATTTTATAGATATTTTAAAATTATATGAATCAAAGTATCCTCTTTTACCAGAAGAAAGATTATTATTATTTATTTTAATGGCTTTACCAGAGGAAATAGATATGACTAAATCAGAATATAATATTTGTATTAAAATTAGAAATCAATTAGATTATTTAACTAAAACAGAATATTTAACAGCCGAATATAGTAAAGAATCCCAGACAGATAAGTCCAACAAATTCAAAGAGTAGTATTACAACATTAATAAAACATGGTACAAATAAAGTTATTAATAATTGGTAGAAGATAATTACTATTAAAGCCATACATAATAGTAAACAGAATAATTTAAAACCAGCCCAAAACCTTAAAAGATTAACAAAATTATTAAACATATATTTCACCTATTATATTGTATGTTAATTACATAAATAGGTGTATAAACCTCATTTTATATCAAAAATGGGGTTTTATATTGACATATTTCTATAAATAGTAATATAATTATAATGTACTAGTTGTGATAGTACAATTAAAAAAGGAGGAAACATGATAAAAATAGAGAACTTATCAAAAAGATATGATAAAGAAAATGTCTTAGAAAATCTTAACTGTACCATTAAAGATGGTTGTATATATGGTTTAGTAGGCTCTAACGGTAGTGGTAAATCTACATTACTAAGACTAATTAATGGTATATTTACCCCAGATGAAGGTATTATATGCGTAGATGGGGAAGATGTTATTGATAATGCTGAAATGAAGCAAGACATGGTATTTGTTCCAGATGATTTATTCTTTTATCCATCATATACATTACTAGATATGGCTAAGTTTTATCAAGCCATGTACAAAAAGTTTGATATGGCATCATTAAGAGAGTTAGCGGATATTTTAAGACTAGATATGCATACTAAGATTAACACATTCTCTAAAGGAATGAAAAGACAATGTGCTTTAATATGTGCAATTAGTACTAATGCTAAATATATGTTTTTTGATGAAACATTTGATGGGTTAGATCCAATCATTAGATCACTAGTTAAAAAAATACTAGCTAAAAAGATGGAAGAAAATAATACTACTATTGTTATGACTAGTCATAATTTACGAGAACTAGAAGATATATGTGATAATTTAGGATTATTATATAAAGGTGGAATCTTATTTGAAAGTGATACTGATAAATTAAAAACTACAATGTTTAAAGTTCAAATATCATTTAAAGAAGATTTTACTAAAGATAAGTTTAAATCACTAGATATTCTTAGTTTTAAAAAGAGTGGTAGTGTTGCAACACTAATAATAAATGATAAGAAAGGTAATAGTAAAAAAATATTAGAAAAAATGAATCCATTAATTCTTGATTATTTACCACTTACCTTAGAAGAAATATTTATCTATGAAATGGAGGCGTTAGGGTATGAATTTAAAGAAATTATTTAACTTTGATTACTTACTTCAAAATATAAAAAAATCCAAAGCATTATTACTAACTTTTATCTTATTAGTGCCTATATTAAGCAGTTTATTAATAATTCTTACAGGAATGGATAGTGATAATACTGAAATATTTTCTTTAATTGAATTATCTATTGTTGCTATTCCATTAATATTTATTGTACCGATATTATTAAGTATAGCACTATGTGGTTATGTATATAAAAGAAATAGTGTTGATTTTATAGGCAGTATGCCAATAAATAAGAGTACTATTTTTATAACAAATACAATAGGAGGATTAGGAATATTATTTTTAATGTTCTTAGTAAATATTATATTATTTGGATTAATAAGTATAATATTTAGTAATGTTTATATACCATTTTCTTTATTAGTTGATTACTTTATATTATGGTTTATAAGTTATTCGTTTGTATTTATTACTTCTAACTTAGCTATGAGTGTATGTGGTAATATGATGAGCCAGATTGTTGTATCATTACTAATATTATTTTTAGTACCATATCTTCATTTCTATACTACAAAAGTTATAGATATATATTGTGGGACTGATACCTATTGGATAAAGACAACAACAGAAAATACTCCAGAAACATATAACTGTTCTCTGGTTAATTATTATGGTAGTACTAATTGTATAACAAATCAAAATGAAAATATATATCATGCTAACTTTTCTAAAGAAATAACATATAATTATACTATGCCATTTAATTTAATTACTTTATTATTTGAAACAAATACAACAACACTATATAATGTATCTTCTATTATAAAAATGATTATATTATCTATAATATACTTTGTAATTGGGCTTATTATGTTTATTAATCGAAAAATGGAAGTATGTGAAACATCATTTAAAAATATTCATATCCATAATATAGTTAAATCATTAACTTTAATCCCATTTGCTTCTATCTCATACTTATTATTAGAGGGTAATTCTGTTATGTCATTTATTTTTATAATAACACTAATATATATATATAGTTTAATATTTGACTTAATAACAAAAAGAAATCTTAATAATATGAAAATATCTTTAATTTATTTTATAATAAGTATTATAGTAATATATAGTTATTGTTATTTTATTACTAATATTCATAATAGAGAAAAATATCTTGATAGTAATGACTTTGTAGCAGCAAGTGTTAATAGTTATATTAATTTTAGTGATGAGTTAAATAATGTTTATATTCAAGATAAAGAATTAATTAATATACTTGTAAAGAATCATTTATCTACTAGTAATGAAGAATATGCAATTAAAGGTAGAATTAAAGATAAACATAATAATATTTATACATTTAAAGTAAATATGAATGAAGAAGATTATAATAAAGTTATGGATATATTATCTAATAATAAAGAATATACTAAAACATTTAAAAAATTTATTAATAAGAGAGTATATGCTATAACACTAGGATATAATACATATTCATATCATGAACTTAAACATATTATTAATTATATTAAAGAATTATTTTCTAATATAACAATTAAAGAATATTTAAATTGTAATACTAATACTAATGATAACTTTAATATTGTATTATATACATATGATCATCATAAAGTAGTACCATATAGTATTAATTGTAATATAAGTAATAAACTAAATGAAATGATACTTGAAATAGAAAATAATAATTTTAAAAATATATATCATAAAGGATTAAATAATTATTATCATATAAGCATAGATGAATTTGATGAAATTGATACATATTATATTATTGAAAATTCTAATGAAGAAATAATAAACTTTATTAATAATATTATAAATGATGATATAATTTTAGATAAAGAGTATATTGGAATAAATGTATATTTTGGTGAAACTAATAGTGTTTATACTTATTATACAAATAGAGTAGAAGAATTAAAAAATTTAATTTCTGAAAGAAGAGATGTTCTAAAAGATACTGATGAATATAAATTATATTTTAATACTAAAACGCAAGGTGTTGTAGATGAATAATATTATTAATATTGACTATCATAGTAGAGAAGCGATATATGAACAAATAATTAATCAAATAGAAAGATATGTTGCACTTGGTATTTTAAAAAGTGGTGAACAAATACCCTCAACTAGAGAACTTGCTAGTATCTTAGGAATAAATCCTAATACTGTTAGAAAAGCTTATCTTGAACTAGAAAATAAAGATATAATAAATACTATTTCCACTAAAGGAACATTTATCTCTAATAATACTAAAGAAGCTATTAATATTAAAAAAAATAAATTACTAGAAGAATTAAAAGAAAAGATAAATGAATTAGAAAAATTAGGTATGAATAAAGAGGATATTATAAGGAAATTATGAAAAGAGTAATAAAATATTTAATTATTATTAGTATAGCTATCTTAGTTATTACACTAGGTATTAATCTATATATTAGTTACTATACTAATTCTAGTATTAAAAATAATGTTAATAACATAGATTATATTTTAGTACTAGGTGCTAGTGTTAAAAAAGATAGTATTAGTCCTATGTTAAAAGATAGGTTAGATAAAGCTATTGAAGTTTATAATGATACTAAGGCTAAAATAATTTTAAGTGGTGATTCAGTAATGAGTAATGAATATGATGAAGTAGGGAAGATGAAAAATTATATGTTAGATAATAATATTCCTATAGAAGATATAATATTAGATGAACATGGAATATCAACATATGATAGTATTTATCGTATTAAAGATATGACAAAAGATAAAAAAGTAGTGATAATTACTCAAAAATATCATTTATATCGTGCATTATATATTGCTAAAAGTTTAAATATAAATAGTTATGGAATATCTGCTCAAGGAGATAACTATTTTGGTCAAGAATATCGTGAATTTAGAGAAATATTAGCCAGAAATAAAGACTTTATTAAATGTATAATTGCCCCTAGTAGTAAATATACTGATAAAATTATCTATGAAGAATAGCTAAATTAGTTATTCTTTTTATTATAAAGTTATTGTTTAAAGATTGGTTATATGATAGAATTATATACATAGGAGGAACAAAATGAAAAAAACAGATATAATATTAATTATAGTAGCAGTAGCTATAATAGCAGTTGCTATAATATTTGACAGCAATAGAACAGAGAAGGCTAAATATGATTTACCAGTTACGGTTGAAGGTACTGCTGGACTTACTGAGATAGATTATGCTACATACAAAAGTTTACAAGAAGCAAATAAACCATTTATAGTTATTATTGCACAAACTGGTTGCCATTTTTGTGAACAATATCGTCCAGTAGTTGAACAAGTTTCTACAGAATTAGGAATACCATTCAACTGGATTGATGTATCAACACTATCAGAAGATGATTATAATGATTTATTAAAGTCAAACACATTCTTCAAAAGAAATAAGAGTGGTTGGGGAACACCAACAACACTATTATTAAATAACTCAGATACTATTGCTAAAATAGATGGTTATGTAGATGAAGAAGGATTGAAATCATCCCTAAGCACTAATGTTAAAGTTGGAGAGTAGTATGAGTGAAGTTTACAAGTTAGCATGTCAGTTTAAAAGAAAGTATCCTAATACGGTAGCTTTTAGAATAAAAAAACATGCTAAAGTAATTGAACAGCATTTAAATCCTAATGAAGAAATTAAATATTTATTTCTAGGTCAAAAAAATAGTGGGACATTTGATTTTGTAAATACTTATATAATAGCAATAACTAATCAAAGAATTATGTTAGCCACTAAAAGAATAGTATTTGGTTATTTCTTTAAATCAATTACATTTGATTTATATAATGACTTTACTATTAGTTGTGGATTAATATGGGGGCGTATTATAATTGATACTGTAAAAGAAAAAGTTTTATTATCTAATATAGATAAAGATGCTTTACCAGAAATAGAAACTAATTTCACAACATTAGTATCAGAACTTAAAAGAGAGTATTTAAAAGGAGATAAAGAGTAATATAATTACATATTATTCTTTTTTTATACATAGTATTTATTAAGGAGGATTTATGGATAGTGAATTTTTTGATAAATATATTGCTCAAAAAGGAGATAGTTTATATCAAATAGCCATGAAGAATAATATAAATTATAAATTATTAGCTCAACTAAATGGTCTTAATATTAATGATTATATTTATCCTAACCAAGAAATATTAATACCTAAAAAAGATGTTAAATATTATATAACTGCTGATGGAGATACTTTAGAAAGTATTACTAATGGCTTAGGTGCTAAGTTAGCAACACTACTATATCAAAATAGAAAAATATATCTAAGACCAGAACAACTGATTTTTTATAAAGATCGTAAATTTTTAGACTAAATTCCGTTTTTTAATGGAATTTTTTCTTTTTCAGAT